>JAYUOQ010000051.1:0-5192 GCA_043760685.1 Armatimonadota bacterium
AGGTCATTATGTTCGCTGGACGCATGTTGTCCCTGAGCCAAGTTCATTCTTTGCCCTAGGCGTTGGACTAATTGCTGTACTTCGGCCAAGAGTAACCCGCAAAAAACGCAAATGCCGTACAATCGAAGAATGATTCGGTTGGGGGTTGTGGTTGGGGCTCTTGGGATGTTGGCATCCATGGGACGAGCCCAGTGGACGCCAACAAAAATCGGCTTTTGGGGTCCCTTCAACTACGTCTCGATAAAAGGGGCGACATCGGCAGGATTCGGAGGCTACGGGGCCCCCGATTATGCGAGTGATTTCCATGCCTTGTATTGGAAAACCGGCGACCAAGCGTTCACGGATCTTAATCCGGTTGGATTCTACAACTCATACATCACGCGTTGTGTCGGTGACTACCAATATGGGTATGGAATGACTATGGATGGGAATTTCCACGCGCTGCGATGGCAAGGAACCGCGGAAAGTGCGGTCGATTTACACCCGGGAGGCATTTGGACCAATTCGCAAATAATGGGAGCTTCCCGCGAGGACACGGTTGGAATATGCAGAACCGGCTTTTCTGATCCGGCCCACGCGGCTCTATGGTCAGGTTCGACGTCAAACTTTGTCGACCTAACTCCCACTGGTGCTGATGGGGCGACGCCTTATGCCTGCAGCCCAAATAACCAGGTAGGAGTCGTATCCTACGCATTTAAAAACCACGCGGCCCTATGGCATGGTACGGCTGAGAGCATGGTCGATCTAAATCCTGCCTGGTCGGATCACTCTTTTGGTCTCTATGCCTCGGGGAATGTGCAGGGTGGCCTGACCTACATTCATGACGAATGGGGCGGTCTTCAGTCTCGCGCCACGATTTGGCATGGTTCGGCGGAAAGCGCGATCGATTTAACCGAGCCTGGATATTTTTCTTCGAATCTTAGTGATATGAACGGTCAGTACCAAGTTGGCACCGAAACAAAATTTATTTCGCCTTATCAATACAGTCACGCCGTCGTTTGGCAAGGTACCGCCGAAAGTGCCTTTGATCTCCAACCGAGCCTTTCGTCGATTACATCGGGAGTTCAAGGCTCCGGAGCGCTCGCGGTAACCGAGGATGGTGACATTATTGGTGCGGTCGGGAGCGCCGATGGAAACTTCCTCGTCAAATGGACGCACGCTGTCCCCGAGCCGGCGACTATTCTTGGTCTCGGAATCGGGTTGGCTGTCTTGGCGCGTCGACGCAGAAGGCCCTAACCTATTAATTTCCCTTCTTGGCTTCTTCCTCTTCTTGCGCTTACTTCGCTTTCTGTCGCCTTTCCGGCGTACGAAGAGTTATGACCAAAACCGAATACCATTCGATTCTGATTCACAAACTCGAACAGTCGAACAGCGACATCCCCGTTTGGCCGCCCGGAATCTCACCCGGATCAATGCACACGACCGCAGTCTTGGATGATATCAGTCAATCAACATTAACCAACGGGCAACATCAGCCATTGGTCGAGGAATTAGAAGCACTCTCCTATGAGTCCGACTCGAAAGATATGAAGGAACGTCATGACGCATTCATGAAGATCCTCGATACCTTTGAGCACGACAATCAATAGTGATCTACAATCCGCCGCGCCACTTCACCAGCGAATCGCCCAAACCACCAAAGCGTGACCAAGGGTCAGTCGCCTTGTCATTTTCGTCTGGACGGAGTCCCCACCCAACGACGTGGCTGAAGCCAGAATCCTTCAATAAGTCAAACCCGATTGCGTGATACTTAGTCATATCGCTACCAATCGGGACTCCAACGTCACCGGGAGTGATGTAAAACTCGGTTACGATCACTTGCTGACCTTCCGGGAATTTTAGCTTGCTGTTGACCCAATTAACCCAATCCAAGCTCGCCTGAAACCCGGCTCTCACACGATCCTCGCTTCCACCTGCTCCACCCGCAGAAAGCCGAACATGGCAGGCACGGTATCCGCACTCTGACAACCAATCAAATTGTCTTGGCGGCATCATTGAAAGAAATTCGGCCGTTTCGCTTCGCCTCGTTTCGCCAAACGTTGAAGATGCCGGACCAATTATTTGATTCTTAGGTATGCCGTTCTTGCGTAAATCTGTAACCAAATCGAAGAGTAATTCATGAAGGTCCGGAGACCATTCGCCATACCTGCTCGAATTCGATCCGCCGGGCTTTCCCCCAGCAGGTTCATTCCAAAGTTGAAAAAGTGGTGGGTCGTTGGACACCTTCTTGGTTTCCGACATGATGTGAAGAGCAATTTTGGTGTTCATTGCCACTACCTTTGGCCAAATCTCTCGTGAAGGCATGTACCAGTTCGACCATGGCGTCCGATACCAAGGACTTGTCGGGTGGGGTGTCGGTTGCAAGAGCCATATTGCCGAAACGCCCTTAGCTGACAACTTCTTGATTGCCGCATCAATTCCTTGAAAGTTATAGCTACCATTTGGGTCCCACAAAACTTCCCACGCCAACGTTTGAACTCGGGCAACGTCCCCTTTGGATAAATAGGATAAGGCGAGATCAAACTGTGGCATGTCTTCGCTGATATGATTAGCCCGCAGAATTGGCATATTGCCACCGAAAACCGGACTATTGGCTAGGCTCGCCATTGGCGAAAGCAATATGATCAGGGCAAAGATGCGTTTCATAAAGAATTGAACGTTCCAAGTTACAGACGAACGATAGCGCAATTGGAACGGACTTAATTCAGAGTCGAGCATTCAAAATATCTTACACATATGCCTAAGTTTGTAAAGCCAAACTTAAACCCACCTGGCAATTTTGCCGGGAAACCAGGACTTATTACTTATTAATCTTGTTGAGCTTTCGCTGGGCATACGAACCCACGTTACAATGTTGGTTGTTCTTGGTCGCCAATGAGCTTCCAAGATCGCTTTCTTTGTTTTGGGGTTTATCCTTAATGAAAATTAAATTAAATGGAATCACGCGCATTGTTGCGCTCGCTTCGTCATATTCGGTGATTGTTTCGATCGCCAATGCACAATACGTTGGCTCTGTTCTTGCGCCAGTCGGGTACGGAAATACTTTTGGATACGGACAATCTGGTTCGAGCCAGGTTGGCTATGGCGCTCACACCGGTTCAGGTGGAGATGACCACGCCATGTTGTGGAATAGTTCCTCAACCAATTTTGTTGACCTCAATCCAACCGGATTTACTCATACGTTTGCCTATGGTGGAACCAATGGAGTTCAAGTTGGGTCCGGCACCGGTACGGCTACGGGTAGCAACACTCACGCATTAAAGTGGACTGGGACGGCAGCCAGTTACGTTGATCTCAATCCGACCGGGTTTAACTTTTCGGTTGCGGCTGCGGCGTCTTCGAACTCTCAAGTTGGATACGGAGACAATGGTGACGTCGGTTTACACGCTCTACTTTGGACTGGAACGGCGGCGAGCGCGGTTGACCTTTGGTCCAACACTTTTTTGAGCACACTAGCAACTGCGGCTACGGACACTAATCAGTATGGGTACGGAGGAGTTTCCGGCGGAAATTTTGATCATGCCTTGATGTGGTCAGGCTCGGCAGCCAGTGTAGTGGATCTTAACCCGAATGGTTTTGATCACAGCTACATTATGGGAGCTTCCGGTTCAAATCAAATGGGATATGCGGTCATGTCAACGGGTGAAACTCACGCCGGAATGTGGAGCAATTCAGCTTCAAGCTTTGTTGACCTCAATCCATCGGGATTCCTTTACTCGTTTGGCAACGGAGTTTCGGCAGCAGGACAAGTTGGATACGGTGCCGGCTCACCTACAAATATGGTCGATCATGCGTTGTATTGGAATGGAACTTCCGGAAGCGCAATCGATCTTCACGGAGCCTTGAGCGGACTTTCCCAGAACTTCCAGTCATCGTACGCAACGGGTATTGACGATGATGGCAACATTGTTGGCTATGGCTACGGTTCCAATGGTCGAGGTTATGCCCTTCGTTGGTCACAACCAGTTCCGGAGCCGGCTTCGTTTGCCATTTTAGGGCTTGGTCTGTTCGGCTTGGCTCGGAGGAAGAAGCTTCGAAACAAACCTTAAATTGCAATTGTCCCAAAAAAAATGAGCCTGACCAACGGTCAGGCTCAATCTATGTGTTTTAGCCACGCCAGCGGACTAAAGACGACCCTAGTCCACCGAAAAATGCAAATGGGTCACCGGGATTTCCAGCTTCATTGGGTCGTAGTCCCCAGCCAATTACGTGGGTAAACGTGGACGCCTTCAGAAGGTCAAAAGCAATCGCATGATAGGGATACATGTCGGTTCCGAGCGGGACTCCACAATCTCCAGGAGTCACATAGAACTCAGTCACAATGACGTTTTGGTCGACTGGCCACTTGTAACGGGTGCCGATCCAGTTAACCCAATCCAGTCCGTTTTGAAATCCTTGCCGAACATTAGCAAGGTTCCCGTTGGCCCAAACTGCCGAGAAACGAATGTGATAGGCACGATACCCGCACTGGGAGAGCCAATCAAATTCTGGAGGTGGGATCATCGAAGCGAACTCCGCGGCTTCGGTTCGTTGATTTTCTCCGAAGCTAGAAATGCCGGGACCGATAATCTGGATCTTAGGAATGCCTTTTGATCGTAGGTCACTGACGAGCATAAACAGGAGTTCGTGGATTTCGGGAACCCATTCGCCGAACCTACTTGTGATTGATCCTCCGGGCTTTCCGCCTTGCGGCTCGTTCCAAAGTTGGAACAAAGGCCTGGGCGACCGATATTTACTGGTCTCAGAGATGATGTGCTGGACGATTTGGGTATTCAGCGTGACGATTGAAGGCCAAAGGTCGCGTCGAGGCAACCACCAGTCGGACCACCCATTGGCGTACCATGGGCTAGACGGGTAAGGACAAGGTTGCAGAAGCCATATGGGCACGATTCCCTTTGCCGACATTTTTTGAATGGCTAAGTCAATTCCCCGGTAATCGAGCGGACCATTGGGGTTCCAAAAGACCTCCCACTCTAGAGTTGGGGCGCGGGCAATATCACCCCGTCTAAGGTAGGAAAGGGCTAGATCGAATTGGGGTGTATCTTCAGATGTGTGCCCGGATCGTAGGGGAGGGAGGTTTCCTCCGAAGGTGGGAATTGCGTGGGCGAGGAAAGGTAGAAACAGGGAAAGTAAGGTCAGAGTTCGTTTCATATCTCGGGGGCTCACGGATTATGAGGAGGAAAGTCGCCACT
>JAYUOQ010000052.1:0-14631 GCA_043760685.1 Armatimonadota bacterium
TGGTCTCGTAAAGGCTGCGGTTAAGTGGGCTAATGTACCAATGCCTGGTGCGCCAATGCCAATTTCCGGCAACTTTACGATGGAACGAATTAAATAACATTCATTCCTACTAAGAAATTGAGAAGGTGGCAATAGCCACCTTCTTTTTTTGTGATTCTGATATGCTAGAAATACGATGTTGAAGGCTGGAATTCTGCTTATTTGTCTTGCGAATTTGGTTCAAACCATCCCGATTTGTCGACCTCTCAAAGAAGGTGAGGCTTATCGGCTCAAGACATTGGTGAGTGTTCAAATCGGGGCTACCAAAACCATTGACGATGGAATCTATGAGCATCGCTGCACCGAAATAGACGATCACGGAGTTGAGCATATTGAGGCCACATGCGTTGAAGGAACAACCAAAGTAGGTGACAAAGAAGCCGAGGAAACCAAGGGCGAATATTATAACTACATTCAGAATTCCCGGGGTCAGAGATTCGAATATGAAGAAATCAAGCTGACTTTGAAGGAGAACCCTTTTGAGTTTATGGTCGCACAGATCCATTCCAAATTGAAGGAGTATTCGGTTTTGCCGGGCGAGACATGGAAGGACAAGAGCTCAAACACTCAGTACTCCGTAACGGTCGGCGAGCCGAAGCAGTTTATGAAGACGGAGTGCATCCAGGTGATCCGCAAAGGGGTTTTTACCAATGGAATTTCTGGAGAGTTTAAAGAGGATTCTTGGTATCGAACATCTGACGGTCAATTGATGTACCAGCAAACAACGGCTGATCACGTTGTCTCGCAAAACGTTGAGGAAATCCAGTTTCTTGAACGTCTCGAGTTTCTACCGAACAAGTCCTAATTGTTCGATTATCCCTGTGCTTTTCCTGGGATTTGACGCATCATAAAGGTATGAAACTTGTCCATTCGGTTGCTTTAGCCATCGCAGTTGCTTCGCTTTCGGGCTTTAAGTCAGAAGACACTTTTACGCTCCGTCAGAAGTATAAAAAGGACGATGTCCAAGTGTATGTTGCAAATTTGAATCTGTCCAGCGACGGCTCGGAAATTGACATGGAGATGAAAACGAGCTATAAGGTGCTTGGAGTTGAGGAAGATGGAGCATACGAATTAGAAGAGACGTTGCTTTCGGGATCCTTTAAGTTCAACGGTGAAGAGCATGCCATGGATCCTGGAAAGCCAAAGGCGACCAAGTACGACAAAGACGGTACCGAAATTAAGAAGGAAGGCGAAGAAGAGGAAGAAGACCCAGTTAGCGACGCCATTGATGATGTGTTTGAATACGAGCCAAAGGGCGCAGTAAAGATTGGTGAGACCTGGAAGCATGAAGGCAAATTTGGCACGATGGATCTGACTCTTGAGGGCAAAGAAAAAGTAGAGGATGTGGATTGTCTTAAGATCACTTTGAAAGGCAAGATGGATAAAAAAGACGCTTCTGGAGACGTTACGGCGACGTTTTTGGTTCGAGAAGACGATTTTTCACCAGTGGTCATGGAAGCAAAGATTGAGAATCCAAAGCTAGATTCAGAAGCGCCAGCGATGAAAAAAATTGAAGTGAAGATGAAACGGGCGAGGGCCTAGTCGGTAGCAAGAATTACGGCTAGCTTTTCTTCTTTCCTTTTCTGATCTCAAAGCAGTTTCGGCATCGAGCTTCATAGCTTTCGGTTGCGCCAATCAGGACTATTGGGTCGTCCCAGTGAGCTGGCTTTCCATCAACCATTCGGTAGGTGTGCGAAGCGGGTGCGCCGCACTTCATACAGATTGCTCTTAGCTTGATGACTTGGTCGGCAGCAGCAAGAAGGCTTGGCATGGGGCCGAACGGTTGACGACGAAAATCTTGATCCAAACCAGCGCAGATGACGTCCACACCACGGTCGGCCGTTTCAACGCAGAAATCGACGATCTTAGCGTCGAAAAACTGAATTTCTTCGATCAGAAGGACTTGAGTGTCTTTTTTGAGTTTGTCTCTTAGTTCATCGGTGTTTCGAGCCGTTTCTGCTTCGTGTTGAACACCCATGTGCGAGACAACCATGGTTTGGTGATAGCGGTCGTCGATACTAGGTTTGAAGACTTGAACTCGCTTTTTGGCGTAGAGTGACCTTCGGGCAAGGCGAATAAGTTCCTCGCTTTTGCCGGCATACATACTTCCGCAAACGATGGTCAGTTGGCCTTGGGCTTTCATTCTTGATCGTCTCCTGTGCCTTCCATGTCGGCTTCAAACATCTCTTCTAATTCTGAACTAAAGTCGTCGTCGGTTGCCTTGCCAAGTTCGCGAACAACTTCTCGCATACCGGCTCCAGTATCAGGCTCATTCATCATTTCGAGTCTGTCTGCAATGGAGTCTATGCGATCATCTTCGTTTCGGTGACGGGCAAATTTGCTGACGAGCTTGTCGGTTCTCGAGCTATTACAATTTGGGCAAGCGGTGTCGTCGGGTCCTGCGCCAATCCCAATCAGAGTCGAGAATTTCTTGTTGCAATCCTGACACCGGAATTCGTAGATCGGCACGGGAGTCAGGATACCTATTCGATCGCCTTGAGCAAGTATGCGCGGAATGTTACGGACGGGTTGGTAAGTTGTTCGAAGCCTGACATTTCGATGGCAATATAGCCTTCCGAATTACTAACGATTCTTGCACGATTAACTTGTTCAAGGGACTTAATTGTGCTTTGAGAGTCCGTCATGAGGGTGGTAAATGGGACCGGTTTCTGATCCTTGTTCCACATGGCGGGTATCGGTTTATCGTAGGGCTTATCCGGTTTTACTGCAACTAAACCAATCAAGCAATCATTGTTCTTATATTTGAAGTGGCTGAGATCGTACATTGCGCCTGGAATTATGTTGATATTGCCTTGCCCGTCAACTGTGGCGACATTTTGTCCTTGCCGAATGGTTAAGCGACCAAGCGGATCGAGGTGGGCAATCTGAGAGACCAGTTGTCCTTGGCTCTGTATCAAGAGCTTTACGGGAGCTGTTACGCTAAGTTTGATGATATTTATGCTGTCGTCGATCATGCGTTGCATGATAACGAGATCGTCGCCCGCCGAGTCAAATCCGACTAGTTGACCTTGTAGGTCCATCAGTTTTCTGATTGGTGCTTTCGTTCGTTCGCGTCCAAAAATGGCGTGTTTGGTGGCGTAATAGCAGGCGTTTGGCGTGGCGGTTCGCATAGGTATTGCGCCGATCTTTTTTCCGTTGTCCTCAATTTGAATCACTTGGTCGTCGATAAATTGCTTCGGGACGCCATTCTTATCGACGTAGCTGCCGGCAGGAACTTCGGTTATTTGATTGTTATTTGCCAATTGTAACGGCTGGTCGGGCGGACGGGTACTCAGGCTTTCGAATGATTCGGCGGTTGGATAGGTCACGTATCCGCTCCCTTCCTTGAAGGGCAAAATGACAACCTGGTCTTTTGGACCGAGATGCATTAGCCCGCCGTTATAGACACCGACAAGTTTGAATTTTGGCAAGCCTTCTGAACTGTTCTTGGAGAAATCAATGGGGACTACCGATCCATTTCTGGGCGGATTCTGGGATTGGGCTTGAGCTTGCATTGGCTCCGGAGATTTCGTGCAACCAGCAAGAAGGATTACGGTTGTTATGGCAAGGATAGCAGTCCTCATTTTTTCCTCTTGGCCAAGTAGATTCGTAGGAAGTTGTCTTTGGTTACCCATACGACGAAGCTTCCTTGCTCATCCATGTTGTTGAATTGGACCGTGCCGTCAGGTCTTCTGGTATTTCCTCCTTCGAGTCCGATTGACCGGAGGATTTGGTTGAGATCGTAGTATTTTTCTCCGTGAACATAAATTGCCTGCCTTCTTAAAGGGTTTCCGACCCCTGTTTTCTGGGCGTTGTCCAGGCGTTCGACATCCATGAGAAAGTCGCCAACTGAGTTGGCACCAGCCATTTTCAGGTTGAAAATGCCTTCGGGAACTGCCACTTTTGAGAACTTGCCGGCTCGATATTCGTATATTGGAGACGGGTTGTAAGGGTCGACGTGGATGAAAAAGGCATCTTTCGAACCCAATACTTCAGGCACGTTATAGGACACTGTCTCAGGAAGGTCGATTAAGTCAAATTTGCCTTGATGGACGAGTCCGAGTTTGTCAAAACCATTTTCTCCGAATGCTAATCCTGCGGTGCCAAGACCAGAGGATTCGTATTCAAATCTCGCGACGGTGTGCCTTGGCAGTTTGAGTTCGGTTACTTCGAAATTTTTGTCAAAAAGGTATTGGCTGAAGAGGGTGTTGTCGAGAAAGACCCCGTCATCGGAGATCGTCATCTGAAAGGCCGATGACGAAAACATAAAACCGCTCTTTCGTCTCGTGGACGCAAGGAGATCTTTGCCGTTGTAAAAGACATTCATGGACCCAGGTTGACCAAGACCGAATGCCTTTCCACTTCGCGAAAGCGTGACGTTTGGATTCTCTCGAAAATCCTCGATCGTTCCGTTGTTCCGCCTTATCCGGGTAACGGCCTTGTCGGGTTTGATTCCAGTGCGCATGAAACCATCGGAGTCTTTGTAGGGGAATTCGATAGGCTTGTCACCGAACCAAGTGTAGAGAACATCGCCGCCTTCGGAGATCGACTTAACCCAGCCGATGCCGAGGTCGATGACTTCGAATTGTAGGCTATTCGAGTCACCCTCGTAGATGTAGGGCCCAGACAGCGGCTTTACTTCGCCTCTTCGTATTTGGTCCCAGGTGGGCGGTGGTCTAAGCGGTGGACTGTATTTTGGTTTGAATGCCAGGTAACCACGCCAAGACACCGCGGCCAAGATCATGAGCCCTATGATTGGCCAAACGGTTGATTTCTGTTGTTGCATCGCCTTGAGTGGTTGTGTCGGTTAGGTTGGTTTGTGAAGATTACGTTGTTTAGCGAAGGTCGGTTCCAGAATTCATTTTTATGATTCAGGCTCGTCAATGACCTGAAGGACGTAGGTCTTGAATACATAGTCGCCATCGCTTTCAGGGATCCCACTACTATTTCCTGGGCCCAGGTTATATCCGCTCATCTCAATGGCAACTAGGCCGGATCGATTTGCCAAAATCTTTGCCGTCTGCATCGAACTGATTCGAACCACCTTACTCATGAGTTCTGGACAGAGCTTCGAGAACGGGACAGGTTTTTTGTCACGATTCCAGATGGCTGGTGTGTTGTTCTTTTCTAGTCCATTTGCATCCTTAGAAACAGCAAATCCAAGCACATATTTTCTACCCCTATAGTTCATGAAGTGAAGATCTAAGTTGGCAGATTCGATCGATTCCTGTTTCCCAAGCTCATTTTGCAAGTGCATTTGAGAAGCATCCCTAATCGCAATCGTTCCGTCACCCGAGCGATCCGTGACATAGACTAAATAACCGTGTGGCGTTTGGTAGATTGATTGACTCGTTTGGTGAGGGCCAAAGCGAACAATTCGAGTTGATATATCCGGAAACTGCTCGCCCATATACAATATATCGTCAAAATTCTTGATATTCGATCCTAGGGGCCGGTCCCATATCTTCATCATTTCACCAGTTTTTATGTCACTGGCATAAATACAATTAATCCCAGAATAGTAACGAAAGTGATCCGAAGGAACTCGTATGGGCAGCAATCCAATTTTCTTTCCACTTTCAGATACCGAAATCGGTCTATCTACTAGATATGGATGTATTTTTCCGCTGGAATCTACAAAGGAATTTCCTGGAACGGTTTCGATCTTGCCTTCTCGGAATGAGCAAAGTTGAGGAGTTGCGGTCGAATAATGAAGATCCCGAAAAGAAACCAAATTCGATTGGCTTGTGGCAGATATTTCATTGCCATGATATCCTGGGCGTGACCTTGGTTCATAAAGAACCGTTCCACTCTCGGATAGTTGCACCAAGGTTCCGTCGAGGACTTGAATAAGTTTGAATTTGGGTAAACCACTGTCATCGTTACCGAAAAACGGCTTGGCGACTGGCTTCGGAGCCCCACATCCGCACAACAGTACGACAATTCCAACCACCAAGTATTGTCGCTTCATTTCATCCTCCGAAGTAGGACCACACGTTGGAAATCGTCGAAGCAAGCATTAAGCAAGAGATCCCCATTTTCGTCAATGTGTCTCGATGGTCCATACCCGAGATGTCCACCCAAGGCTTGATCTTGTATGCCATTGGCAGCTAAGATCTTGGCTAAATCATAAGACTTTCCGCCACTGATCAGAACGCAAAAATTGTGGGGCGGAAATACTGACCTATTGGCATTTGACTTGATTCTGACGACTTCCAAAACATATTCACCCTTTGAGTTAATAGATGTAGCATTTGCATTAACCACTCCTCGGACTATAGGTAGCACAGAAATGGCTTTGTCTTTAAACTGGAAGACTCTGGATGGATTATTAAGCGAATTGTATAAGGCGACAACTGACTTTCCAGCTGTAACCACCGGGCGCGATAGCTCAGAGGGAAGGGGATAAAATGTCGTACCTTTAGCCGTTATTATCGGAAGGCTATTGGTTGGGAATATCTTCGATTTTGTGTCAGAGTACGAAGGAATTCCAATCACTCCTAACTCCGAAGAACTCGCTGCCGAAAATACATAAGGTTCCTTTGATCGGTTGACAAACGTAAATGTGTCATTGGCTCCGAAAAGCATATTTGATTCGCTAGATTCATTGGGAAATATTCCCCAGTCGGTGATCTTCGTTTGATTAGACCAATACTGAACCCCTTTTTGCCCAGTTGAGACTGGGGCCTTTGACGAATGAGAATAGATTTCCTTGCCGTCTTTAAGAATAGAAAAGTCGGAGTCTGTGCCAACAATCTCGAAAACTCTTCCGCCTGGGGTCAATCGAACATCGAAGGCACTAGGAAAATCCTTGAATGTACCATCCTTCTTTCTGAGTCGAAAAATTGGTTTCGCAAGATCGAGCCCAATTCTTTCAAACCCATCCAAATCTCTAATTGGGACCTCAATCGGTTTGTCTCCGTACCACTTATAGAGAATGTCCCCGTCCTCGGACATCTCGACCGCTGTTCCAATTCCCAAGTCAATTTTTTCAAATTTGAGATCTGTAGCAACTCCTTCGGTGACGTATGGTCCCGGGAGATTGGGAAGCTCACCTCTCAAGTATTTGCTTCGGGTCTCCTCAAAACGCTTGGCCAGGCCCACAGTATTGTCATAGTATCGATACCCGACCCAACATAGAGTTGCCATGACGGCAACTCCAAATGCTTTTACCTTAATGCTGGTACTATTTGGCATCGGCGTCCCTTATTGGTTATACCAATAATCTCGGCACTAAGGTGTCAACTTTCCGACTACAGGGGTTTAACTTCCCGCTTCAACCTTAGTTTGGAAGGTCGGTTTTGCCGCGGCAACACTCCATTTCGGTGAGAATCGAAAATTTCTTTATGCAATCCCGATACCAGAAATCGTGGATCGAAGGCAATCACTATTTATTCTGGTGTTGTCGAGGATGCAGCCGGCGCAGGGGTTGCTTCTGCCGCTGGCGCCGCCGTCTTCTCCGGAGCCTTTATCGCCGGATTTGTTGCTTTTTGCGAGTCATTGACGTAGAATCCACTGCCCTTAAACATAATTGCCGTAGGTTGGATGATTCGTTTGACGGTACCTTTAGAGCCGCAATGACAATCAGTCAAGGCATCTTCGATGATTCGTTGTTCGACTTCGTAAGTTTGTTCACACGCTGAACATTCGTAAACATAAGTTGGCATAGATAACGTATATTTTGAACCATTACCGCATGAGAACACGATGATCGGACCCTGGAATCAAGTTTTAGAAGCAAAAGATTTTGCAAGCATTGCCGCCCTGGCGGTGCTTGAGGGACTTCTTTCGGCGGACAATGCCTTGGTATTAGCGATGATGGTGAAGCATCTTCCGAAAGAATCACAAAAGAGGGCGCTCCTTTACGGTTTGGGTGGGGCTTTTGTTTTTCGATTCATCGCAATCTTGTTTGCGACCGTCGTTCTTAAGTTGTGGTGGCTCCAGGCGTTGGGAGCCGCTTACTTGCTGTTTGTAACGGTAAAGCATTTTACCTCGCGAAAGGAGTCTTCTGATCCGGACATAAAGCCATTGGACCGCAGTTTTTGGGCAACCGTAATCATGGTTGAAATTACCGACATTGCGTTCGCGATAGATTCAGTTTTGGCTGGAATTACTTTTGTTGGAAATGATCAACGCAAAGTCTGGGTGGTTTTTGTCGGCGCAATTATTGGCATTGTCTTGCTTCGGTTCGCAGCAAGTTCCTTCATCAAACTACTGGATCGGTTTCCGACGCTTGACCACGTGGCTTACGCCTTAGTTGGTTGGGTTGGCGTCAAATTGGCGCTGATCTCGGGGAACTCGTGGTCAAAAGTTCACGAATCGACTGTACATATTCCGGAGATGCCGGCTTGGTTGTTCTGGACG
This sequence comes from Armatimonadota bacterium, assembly GCA_043760685.1. Lineage (GTDB taxonomy): Bacteria > Armatimonadota > Fimbriimonadia > Fimbriimonadales > Fimbriimonadaceae > Fimbriimonas. Next base: position 8,404 of record JAYUOQ010000052.1, read on the forward strand.
GTTTTGTTGATTGTTGCTGTGGGCGGAGGATTTCTTGCCACCAGACACGAGGATACCAATCCACCTTCTATGACTGACGAAGTCGAGATGATTGAAACGGCTCAAGAATTTGGGTCTGACGAATCGTAAAATTCATTCCTCGATAGGGGTATCTTTTCCTTTGGCTCATGTCAAAGAAGTTACGAATTGGAATCATTGGAGCAGGTGGAATTGCTCAAGGCTGTCATATGAAAGGGTACGCAACGATGCCCGACCTTTGCGAAATGGTCGCCGTTTGCGATACGTTTGAAAAGACGGCCCATGAAGCTGCCGAAAAATTTGGCGTTTCTAAAGTCTATACCGACTACAAGGAAATGATTGCCAGCGGCGAAATCGATGCTGTTTCAGTTGCAACTCCCAACAAGTTCCACATGGATCCTACGATTGACTGTCTCAATGCAGGAATCCACGTGCTTTGCGAAAAGCCTTTGGCGATGAATGCGGAAGAAGCCAAAGCAATGTGTGCCGCAGCCCGAAACAGCGGAAAGATTTTACAGGTAGCCCTTCAAAGCCGGTTTAGTGGTCCTGGTCGATTCATGAAGGAGTACATTGAGCAGGGCAATATGGGCGATATTTACTTTGCCAGAGCCCAGGCATTGCGTCGCCGTGGTGTTCCTCACTGGGGTGTTTTCATTGACAAGGAAAAGCAAGGCGGTGGTCCACTGATTGATATCGGCGTTCACATTCTTGACTTCACATTGTTCCTGATGGGTTATCCAAAGCCAGTTAGCGCAAGCGGAAAGACTTGGGACATGATGGGCAAAAACCCTGAGCTCACAAACAATTTTGGTGAATACGATCGAGCGAAGTTCACAGTCGAAGATTTTGCGGTTGGATTGATCAAGTTTGACAATGGTGCAGTAGTTTCCCTCGAGAGTTCGTTTATGGCGAACCAAGGTGAGAACGACGTCATGAAGACTCAGCTTTTCGGTACCAAGGCAGGCGCAAATGTTAAGATTTGGGGCGATGATCCGATCGAAATTTACACCGAGCAGGACAAGCAGTTGTTCGACATGAAGCCGAGAAATATTCCAAATGTTGAGTCGGCCCATACGGCGGAAGTTGTCGCGTTTGTGAATGCAATCCTCGAAGGTAAGGAATCTCCAGTTCCGGGCCTCAATGGGTTGATTCTCAACGCAATTTTTGACGCCCTTTATAAGAGCAGTGAAACGGGTCGCGAAGAACTCGTTGACGTCTCCTATTGAGGTAAATTATGAGAGTGAAGGCACGGATAGCTTTTGTTGTCGTTTTGTTTGTTGGCATTGCATCGTCAGGATGTAGATTCAAGGCTTACGATAGCTTTGCAAGTACGACCACTGTCTCCGATACTGAGGGTTCTGCAGAGGGCGATAAGTATTCGAATGGTGGGATAGGTAGTGCATCTGGTGGAACGAAAGATGCCACCCAATACGGGGCAGGAGCCAAGAAAGGCCCTGGAGCCACAATGAACCCTCAACGAGATGCCGCAGCGAAAGGATCGGGCACTCGACCTGGTGAAGATCCAGGAACTGGTCATGGAAACGGACCTGTCTATCAAGGCAGTCCAAGCGATTTCCAGGCCTCAACCGGCGGAAATCGAGGTTAATTTTTAGGACACGCGAATCATGGCACGCATCGGTTTGATGGGCTGTGGTTCGGTGGCCGATTTTGGTCATCTTCCCGCAATCCGATCTACTCAAGATCTTGATATTGTTGCCCTTTTTGACCCGGTTCCGGGTCGAGCTTTTGCGTACTCCGAGAAGTTTGGCGGAAAGCCATTCACCGATGAATCTGAGTTCTTTGCCGAGAGCCTTGATGCAGTTGTTGTTGCCTCCCCTCTCTTTACTCATCACGACAACGTGATGCTTTGTTCAGAGCACGGAGTTCACGTTTTGTGCGAAAAGCCAATTGCCACTAACGAGGACGAAGCAGCCGACATGATTGCCGTGATGGAAGATGCAGGCAAAGGATTCTTTGTCGGGATGGTTTACCGATTTAGCCCCGTAGCATTGCAGTTAAAGCAATGGATTGAACAAGGAATAGTAGGCAAAGTAAAACATATCCGCATGATTTACCTTTGGAACCTCCATGGTCAGTGGGTTCAAAATGAAGCCGGAACTTGGATTGAAAGCCCGATGTGGAAAGGGCGCATGATGGAGGGAGGTCCGTTGGTTGACTGCGGCGTTCATCAGATTGATTTGATTCGATGGATGACCGGACTGGAGATCAAAAAATGGGAAGGTTTTGGGACATGGGTATCGGACTTTGAAGCGCCTGATCATGTGGTGGCTCAACTTCAACTTGAAAATGGAATCACTGCCTCAGTCGAAGTGAGCTTTACCTATGGGCATACTGCCAAAGAGCCAAGATCGGTTTTTACCTATGAAGTGATTGGAACCGGCGGGGTTGCTCGTTTTGACCGGGACGGTTATATCCTAGAGGCTCGAAATGGCGAGGGTATCCATCTCGGGCATGGGACCGGGGAGAAGAATTTCGAAGGAATGTACTGTCAGTTCGCCGAATTTCTCCGGTCTGGCAATGCTGGAAATTTAGCCACTCCGCACGACGCCATGGTGGCGACGGAGATTGCGGTTGATTGTACAGATCAGGCTATTCGACGGCGATTTGCAAAGTAAGGATGTTCCGCAGAATTCCCTATCAGTCAAAGTAAACTAGGCTCATGAGTGCCTGGCTTTCGCCTGAACCTTTTGGATGGGAAGACATTGTCGATGGAGCCTTGCGCGAGGATATCGGAACAGGAGATGTCTCGGCGTCGGCAATGCCGGAAGGGCGACTGGTTGATTGGTACATTGAAGCCCAGGGGGCAGGAGTGGTATGCGGTCTTGGAATCGTAGAATCCTTATTTGAGCCAGCGTCTGAAGACGAAGGTTTAGAGATATTGGCAAAGGATGGGAATGTCGTAGACTCAGGCGACATTGTCGCGCAAGGAAGAATGGATGCTCGGAACACTCTGCAGTTTGAGCGGACAGCCCTTAATTTTCTAATGCATCTTAGCGGGATTGCAACTGCCACCTCCCAATACGTGGCTTTGACGAAGGGCACTCGGGCTAAGATCGCAGATACCAGAAAAACGCTTCCTGGTCTCCGATTGCTCCAAAAGTACGCAGTACGCTGCGGAGGTGGCTCAAACCATCGAATGGGTTTGTACGACGCCGTTATGATCAAGGACAACCATATTCGAGCAAACGGATCAATTGGTGCAGCAATGGCTGCCGTTCGGTGCAGTGTCGGGCATTTGGTCAAAATCGAAGTTGAATGTGAGTCAGAAAGCCAAGTCATCGAAGCAATCGATGCGAAAGCTGACGTCATCATGTTAGACAACATGGCTCCGATCGAGATGGCGCGAATTGTTTCCGCCCATGCGGGTAAGGCAATTTTTGAAGCTAGCGGCGGCATCAATTTGACCACCGTCAGATCAGTTGCCGAGTCGGGAGTGGATATCATCTCAGTCGGAGCTATCACTCATTCCGTCGTCGCGCTGCCTTTTCATTTGGAACTTCGATGATACTTAGCGGACCGATCACACATTATGTGCAAACTCCATCGACTCAGGATGAGGCGAAGCGAGCATTAGCGGGTGTTCATTGGACAACTGATCAGACGGACGGGAAGGGGCGGTTTGACCGCCAATGGTACTCGGAGCCTGGTCGATCATTAGCGGTATCCATTGCTTTGCCCGAGTATAAGGATTTTGCAAAGCCTTATCTCATTGGGATGTGGATTTGCTTAGCATTGGCTCAAGAGTTTGACCTCAGAGTTCAATGGCCAAATGATTTGGTGATCGACCGAAAGAAGGTCTGTGGAGTGCTAACCGAAGTGATTGAAGGGATTCCAATTATTGGGTTTGGTATCAACGTTGGTTTAATGAATTTCCCGGCTGACATTGCTTACCGAGCATCAAGCCTAGCTAATGAGGGGCGACTGGTGGGTACTCCGGTTGAAGTTTTTGAGCGTGTAATACTCATGCTCGATGGATTGGGTCCGGTTCCGGAAACATGGGCCGAAATGGCCGAGAACTGGAACTTGATTGACGACACGAAAGGCAAGATATTCAAGCTACAGGATGGTCGAATGGGCATTGCCGAAGGCGTTTCCAATCAAGCCGAGCTTATTTGGAACGATCATGGAACATTCGAAATGGTGACTTGCGCCGATGCCCTTTGGGGTTTCAATAGGGATTTTGAAACGAATTAGATAGGGGATTGGAGCGGGCAACCAGATTCGAACTGGCGACCTACTCCTTGGCAAGGAGTCGCTCTACCACTGAGCTATGCCCGCCCGTGGAATAGATATTATACCCATTCATTTTTTCAAATTGTCGGCTCAAACATGCAGGATTGGGCGTCTTTAATTTTGCATGACCCAAGAACTCGCCCAGCTTTCTCAAATCGTTTTTAGCGCTGGGCAAAATGCTTTGCTTCACAAAGAAGGTCGGACAATCGAGTTTAAGTCCGATGGATCCCACGTAACCAACGTTGACCGTGAAACAGAGTTACGTCTGAAAGCGGAATTGCAACCTGCCTGGCCCGGCACGAATTGTTGGGGAGAAGAGTACGGATACGAGCCAATGGGCGACAATGGGTTATGGTTGATTGATCCAATTGATGGAACCACCAATTTTGCCCATGGATTGCCTCTGTGGGGCATTTCGGTAGCCCTCATGGATTCATCCGGCATTCGGCTTGGAGTTATTGCTTTACCAGAACTTTCCGTAATGCTTTGTGCAGAGCGCGGAAGTGGTGCTTTTTGGAATGGTAAAGCAATGCCCATGATTCCTCCGGGTGAGATTAAGACATCGTCCCTGGTCAGTGTCAATGAAAGGATAAAAGTTGGACTGCCAGGTAAACCAAGACTGAGTGGGGCTTTTGTGATTGATGGTGCTTTTACGGTTAAACAGTACTACCGAGCTCTCTTCGGGGTGAATGAGAAGCTTTATGACATTGCTGCATCCGTATTAGCCGCCCGCGAACTTGGAGCCCAAATAGCTTTCTTGGACGGTGAGCCTTTTAATGAGTTGGATTGGGCCACAGATCGAAAAATTGACCGTCCATGGGGAATCTTCCCAACAGACAGCCAATTATTTTAGCTTGAGAAGTTGGGCAATGGCCGATCCAGACAAGTTGTCAGAAATATCTGAAGCGAAGTGCGAATAGCTAACTTCGCCGTCCGGCTCGATGCGAAAGACACCGGCCATCATCCATGGATCGTGTTTGAGGACTCCAAATTTGTGACCAGATTGCATCAATCGAATTGACTTCCGAGTGAGCGTAGGATTGAGAATCTGACCGAAACTACCCCGACGCAGACCAAATGCCTCATAAAGTAGTTTGTTTGGGTCAGAGATCAATGGCTGAGGGATTTCCATTTTTCGCTTAAAATCCAAAGCTTCTTGAATTCTTCCCATACAAACCAAAGCGATATTTTCAGACTTGAATTCTCTGAGTTCGGCGATTTGCTCACGACAGAAGATGCATCCGAAGTGGCGAAGGAACACGAGTATTAACGGTTTGTCCTTATAAAAATCCGAAAGATCTCGGGTTTCACCAGTTTCGAGAGTGACAACGGTTAGTGGTGCCTGCATCTCTATTTACTACGCACAATTCTCGGAGTCATCCAATAATTCTCGCAAAGGTTTTATTCGTGAGGGGTGTTTTAGTTTCTTAAGGCTCTTTTGCTCAATTTGCCGAATCCTCTCTCTTGTTACGTTGAAGTGTCTGGCAACCTCTTCCAGGGTCCTTGGTAGGCCGTCAACTAAACCAAACCGAAGCATGATAACTTCCTTTTCTCGCTCAGTTAATGTATCGAGAATCGATTCAATTTGACCACGAATGACGGTTCGGAAAGCTGCGTCCATAGGCGTTTCTTGGTCATTCTGCATGAATTCACCAAGAGCCATATCATCCGTATCTCCGACTGGAGAATCGAGGGAAACTGTGCTTTGGGTTGCCCGATTAAAATCCTGGAGACGGTCAATGCTGATGTTCATTTTGTTGGATAGCTCACCCAACGTGGCATCTCGACCTAGTTGTTGTTGCATTTGACCGGCGATTTTCATCATGCGGTTAACCGCTTCAAGGGTGTGAACGGGCACTCGAATGGTCCGGCCATGATCGCAAATAGCACGAGAAATACCTTGTCGAATCCACCAAGTAGCGTAAGTACTAAACTTATAACCCTTTTTATGGTCAA
>JAYUOQ010000053.1:0-5180 GCA_043760685.1 Armatimonadota bacterium
AAGCGCGGTACGTTCGTATTGAAGTTTTAGGTAGCTCGTTGTATCCATCCACCATGACTCGGATTAACGAGATTCGGGTGTTCGGTGAGTAGGTCTGGCACTTGAATGATGGGTTCGGTCTGGTCAAACGAAGCGCTTACCTTGGCTTGGAGGGTCAATTTTGTGGAGAGGCAACAAGTCAAACATTTTCTCAACGATTTCGGCTGCCACAACGTCCTCTTCCGTTATTTCGTATGTTTCGCCAACATCAATATTAATCTGAGACTCCCCACACGAGACAAAGACCTTTTTCCCCGCAATTGTCGTCCAAGATGGCTGTTGAATCCACTTCGTTCCCGGGATAATCGAGGGGAACTTGGCAGACTCCTCGGAGCTATAAATCTGTCCAATCTTTCTCGTTAAAGGCTCGGAGCTGAATTCATGAAACTGTATCCCCAGAATTCCGAAGGTCTCCTTGAGTTGAGCGACCGTCTCGTAGGCGAAGGCCGATTCAAGGCTCTCGCCATCGTTCGCATGCCCCCCAACCCCGTACGAAAATCGAAAGTAACGGAGCCTCTTTGCCCACCCCTCAACGGTTCTTACCGATTCAGCCATTTATGGGTTATTTTGAATGATTATCGGCGATTTCTGTTTAACCAGGAACAAAGCTCCCAAAAACCATATCATCATCAGATTAAACGCAATGGCGTTTCCCGCGGAAACGAGGTTTGGTCCGATTGCCGATGTGATGAGTGGTCCCAAGCTGATGACAAGGAGAAGTCCCCACAAAACCCAAGACAATCGGGTCATGTTTCGATTCCACGCACCTGCTTTGGCAAGCGAAACGGACCACAAAATCGCTGCCAATGTGTAGAACACCGCCGGCCAATGACTAGTCAAGCTAAACAGTTCTTGCTCAAGGGCCATATAGCCCGAATAATTCCCAGTTCGCTGGGACTCCTTTGCAACCTCAATTCCCGAAGTAACCCACCGAAACTCAGCCGGCTGCTCGATAGAAACTGCAACCATGGTTAAGATCAAACTTCCGACCGCCGGTAATCGTGGCACCCATTTTGTTCGAACGAGGGCAACCGCCAAAATCAGGTCCGACAGTGCCGTCATTTGCCATGGGAACCAACCCAACTTCCAAAGGAGGGCGTGCTCGCTAATGTAGGCAATTCGTTGAGGTAAGTCAGTGGCTCCGGTCGGTAAACCTGGCAAAAGAAATGCAAGCATTGACAGCATTGCCGCCCCATGACAAAGGATCGTAAACACGAGGGCATAAACCAAGAAGCGTGATTCAGCCAATATCGGAGATTTGAAAACTTTCAACCTATTCCATTCTGATCTACGTTGAAACTTACTTTTTTGGTAGCCTGCAACCTGATGAGCAAATAATCCGTGTTCTGACTAGTCACAAATGCTTCTTCGTCGTATGATATCAATCGCAGACCCTGGTTTCAAAAAGTGATCAATTGAACGAACTCAGTACCCTCGCTGTCGCAATGGGAGCCAGTTGGGCCTCCGGTATACGCCTCTATGCGTGCGTTGCTACGCTCGGACTTCTGCAACACTTCAAACTCACCCAGTTACCCGGCTCGTTAGAATCGCTGGGTCATCCCTGGGTAATCGGAGTCGCCCTGTTTCTTTTCGTGGGTGAGTTTCTCGCTGACAAGGTGCCAGTGATTGATTCCGGTTGGGACGCGGTTCACACGTTTATCCGCATTCCAGCCGGCATCGTCCTTGCTTCGACGGCATTTGCGAAATATCCTCCGTACATGATGGTCATTGCCGGTCTGATTGGTGGAACTCTTGCGCTGACATCTCACGCCGGAAAGTCCACCAATCGACTCGTCATCAACCATAGCCCCGAACCAGTTTCTAACTGGACTCATTCCCTTTGGAACGACATCTCCGGAATCGGAATCGCAGCAATGGCACCCTTTTTCCCGATTGTGACAATTGGAATCGTAATCGTGCTATTTGTGATTAGCGCGTTCATCATTTTCAAAGCATTGCCGCTTCTTAAAAAGACACTTTCCAAAACAACGAAGAGCAAAAAGTAGGGTCATGCTTGCCCTTTCAAGTACGATTCTGATATTCAATGAGCAAGCTCAAATTGATTCCTTACCAACCTGATCGAATAGATCAGCAAGCTTCGCAGGACATTTTGCACAGAGACTACGCAACTGCATCGGCACGTCGATCGGTACGAATGTTCTCCGCTGATCCAGTTCCAAGAGACCTCATAGAAACGGCGATTCAGATTGCCGGAACGGCTCCGAGTGGAGCTCATCAACAGCCATGGCAATTTGTTTTGATTGGCGACCAACAAGTAAAAGAGCAAATCAGGGTGAGAGCCGAGGTTGAGGAGCGGGAATTTTACGAGCGACGAGCTCCCAAGGAGTGGCTTGAAGCGCTTGCGCCATTGGGTACTGACTTTGAGAAATCGCACATTGTGGACGCGCCGTGGCTGATCGTTGTTTTCCGACAAGACTATGATATTCTGGAGGATGGAACAAGGCTCAAGCACTACTACATGACCGAATCGGTCGGGATTGCGGTTGGATTCTTGATTCAAGCGCTTCACCGAGCCGGATTGGCAACTCTGACGCACACGCCATCCCCCATGACATTCCTCCGAGAGGTTTGTGGTCGACCATTGAACGAGAAGCCATTTGTTCTAATGCCGGTGGGCTATCCGGCCAAGGGATGTCAAGTACCAGATATTCATCGCAAGGACCTTTCAGAAATTCTGACAATCATTTGAACCAAGTGTAAGATTTTGAAATTGCGTTCGTATAACGGAGCATGAGAAAATTCGAGGCAGCAAAATCAAGCGATCAAGCTCGCTTCGAGTCCTTATTGAATGATCACCGACAGATCATTTTGAAGGTCGTTGGTGGCTTCACTTGGCAACCAGAGGATCAACAAGATTTGGCGCAAGAAATTAGGGTTCAGCTTTGGCGAGCCTTTCCAAAATACGATTCCAAGCGAACATTTTCGACATGGATGTATCAAGTCGCGCTCAATACCGCCATTTCATGGTCTCGGCAAGCCAAGCTACACAAGCAACGCTTTGCGGTAGTCGAGTCTTTGAATGAGATTCCGGCAAATCCTCAACCTGAGGATGACGAGTCTCAACATCTCTACAATCTCATAAATGGTCTTGACGAACTAAGTAGGGCACTTCTGCTACTCACGATTGATGATCGGAGCCATGTCGAAATTGGCGAAATCTTAGGAATCTCTCCTGGCAATGTCGCAACGAGAATCAGTCGTCTTAAAGTCAAGCTCAAGCTTGAAGTCGCCTCAACAAACATAACGGAACAATAGGAACCATCAATGGAAATACAAGAACTTTCATCCGCCTTTACTGCTCTTGAGACAAGAGTCGAGAAAACAGTAAGTCAACAAAATGACTTGAGAAGTCAGCTCAATGAATCAAAACTGAAGACGATCAAGGGGAAAACACAGCGGTCACCGGCATGGGACATCGTGTCTGCAGGCATAGTCCTTATCGTCATAGGCGGCTTTGTCGCAGGTAATTTGAATGAACTGGAACGATCTCCCATAACCGCGATACCAGCAATGATCGTTTACGCACTTTGCATCTTTACGATTAATGTGAGCGTCCGCCAGTTGATTCTCTCGTCTGAGCTTGACTACTCAAAGCCAATGGTCGAGACCCAGCTCATCTTGGCTAAATTGAGAAAGCTACGAGTCCGATCGACTCAGTGGATCTTTGTCAGCGCCTTTGTGCTTTGGTTCGTGTTTCCAATCCTACTCGGGCAGATGTTGATTAGCCCGAAGTTTATGTTAGCGATGAATCCAGCTTGGATAGTTGGAAACATCATTTTTGGATTATTGATGGTGCCAGTGATTAATTGGATTACGATGAAATCAAATTACTCGAAGTCAATTCAGGACGAACTTGCTGGAAAAGACGTTCGAGAGGCAGAGGAGTTCATGAGTCAACTCCGAGAGTTCCAAGCCGTTTAGGATTGGAAATCTTTGAACTTCGGCTCTATCCCTTCTTTTCTTTCTCGACTTGATCGACAAGAGCCTGGATGACTTCAAGGGCGTTACCTTTGGGCAATTCAGGATTAGCCGCTTGATAGTCCAGGATGATTTGCTTAGCCTTTACGCAATGGACAAGCGCCTTATCATAATCCTTCAAAAGCCGATAAATTCGTCCACCGTTCAGATGCGGATACCAATTGGGTGGAAATTGACCGGACGTCAGTTCCTCAATGAGCCATTTGCATGGCTCTGGAGCCAAAAGGCAAGTGTTGTTTGCAAACGATGAGAGTCTACTACGATTGTCTTCTGAAGCCCTCATTCTTGTGAGACACTGCGCCTTCCACGTAACAACATCCTCAATGGCAAGCCATTTGAACCGTAATTCAGACCCCACATTCTTGCTTTCTGGCAGCGATTCTAATTTCGCTAATCGGGCCTTTGCGTCACTTCTACTGCCAGAATCGAAAAGCTTCTCGATTGCTTCCAACTCCGCATCTCGAGCGCGGGCTGCTTCTTGACGGGCAATGACTTTGTCAAACTTTTGCCTAGCCGCTCTCACATCAAATTTTCCGGCGAGGACTTCGGTCAGTGGCTTTTCTAAGTAGTCAGGATGCCCGATCCACATGATTGTGTTGTTTTTGATGATAAATGCCGTTGGAATTCCGGTCTGCTTGGCGGCGTCCATCCATGACTTTGCCATACCCGTCTTGTTTCCTCCGTAGGCTACCGAGTACTCCATTTTCGAACCCATCTTTGCGACAAAGTCTTGGACTTTCTTGTCCTCGTTATCCTCTAGAATACTGACTCCTATAAATCGGGTCTTATCAAACTTCTTGGCTAGCTCTGTGATATGCGGGATAGACTCCATGCACGGTCCACACCAAGTCGCCCAGAACTCCACAACGTAAACGTCATTTGGCTTAAGTACTTTGATTGGTTCGCCTTTGACCCAAGTTTTGATCTCAAGTTTTGGTGCTGGTGAACCAGGGCCAATGTAAGATTCGGCTTTCGCGAAGGGTCCTCCAGCTATCAACAGGAATGCACTGAGTGATACAAGCATTTTCATCTTGACAAGACTACGCATGAGACACTGGTGGTTGGTTCCCAATACTGCCGCGCAACCAACTTTGTCGGAGGGTCGTACTTGAGATGGCAGAGAGTTTGCATGTCAGCCTCAG
>JAYUOQ010000054.1:0-5179 GCA_043760685.1 Armatimonadota bacterium
GGAACTACTGCCCCTGGCCACTGGATTGACTTTACTTTCCCAAACAAGGTGTAAGTTACGTTAGCAAACTTAATTGGCTCCGTCGTCCAAGAGAAAGCCGGAAGGTTCACCTGATTCACCCAAGACGTCCCCCCTGATAGGTTGTTTGCTGTTGAGTTGTCTGGTCGCCATGTTACGCCACCAGTTGTGTCCTGCATGACTTGTCCAATCCCGTTCCACGAACCCGGAGTACCAAAATCCGATGAACCAGGGTGTCCGGCACCCAACTCATTACCAAGTTGAAATCCAATTCTTTGGACAATGTTGGTTCCAATCTTTCCAGTAAATTTGGTCTTTGCTTGCTGAACTGAGTAATTATTAACGGTTGTGACGAACTTCTGGACTTGAGCTCGAAGTGCGGGGCGATTCGCGGCTACTGGCACAAACCAATCCCTAGTCTTGGGATTATCTGCCCAGCCGTCGTTATCAGAATATCGGCTTGGAATGCCCGGCGACATAACGAATAGAATGTTTAGCCCTTCGATGGTTGATGCCAGATTAGGATAGAGAACTTTTCCGGTGATCGCTCCTAAGTATCGATCGCTATCTGTAGCCGTTAGACTTGGGTCTTGGAAGTGGGCCCATATGTTGGCGCCAACTCGTACCCAAGCTCCCCTTGGAACCAGGGCAAGGGTTGAGTAGGCACCTTGCCATGGTTCACAATTTGGATCGGTAAATGGACGAGCTAATCCATCAGGACGGTATTCAAAGGTGCCATTAGGCAAGGGAACGCGGGCAAAATTCTGAGCAACCGAGCTTCCTGGGAATTCAATTTGAAGGCCAAAATGATCTTTTGCCCAAGATTGTATGGCGGGCGAAGCCTGTCCGAAGCCAAGTGCAGGCAAAGCACCCAATATAATTGCAAAATAACGCATCAAATTCAATATACAACAAAAAATGTCAGGCTATTTTTTGACGAATTTCTCAAAGTACTTTAGGTTCTTGAATATTGAATCCTAAAGTAGCCAAATTTCCATTTGGACCAGACGAAAAAAGCTCGTTTATTTGCTGGGGACTCGCGCATCAATTTACCGATAACTCATATGTAGGGATTCGGTTCTGCCGCGCCTAAGAGTTTAACCATGCCACTGTATGCATATAAAGCGATCGACACTGCCACCGGAAGGGTAGTTCAGTCAACAATTGAAGGAGAGTCCGAGCAAAGCGTGGCTGCAAAGCTTAGGGAACAAGCGCTCCATATTGCTGAAATCAAACCGGCCAAGGCAGGGAAGAGAGTTGGTAAAGGAAAAACCAAACTTAAGCCGAAGTCTCTCGTAGTCTTTTCTCGACAGTTTGCCACGATGATCGACGCAGGTATTCCCATCTTGCGATGTTTGGATATTCTGGTCGGCCAATGTAAAGATCCTGCGCTAAAGTCGACGCTTGAAGTCATCACCGTGGATGTTAAGGGTGGTATGACCCTCACGGAAGCAATGGCAAAGCATCCCGACGTATTTAACCGACTTTACGTAAACATGATTAAAGCCGCCGAACTGGGCGGTATCTTGGACCTCATTTTAGATCGACTCGCACAGTTTCTTGAGTATGAGGCTGAGGTCAAAGGCACGATCAAGAGTGCGATGACCTATCCGGTTCTTGTTCTCGTTTTCTCGCAGATCATGCTTTTTGCGTTGTTCACTTTTGTCCTTCCGAAGTTTAAAGACATTTTTACCGGCATGAATGCCGAGATGCCGGCAGTAACTAAGTTCCTCTTTGGAATTGGTGACTTTATGCAGGCCTATTGGTGGGCAATCATCGTGGCAGGTATTGGCGGCTTCTTTGGATTTAAACAATGGATCAAGACTCCGGCTGGAAGATATCGCTGGGACTTTATCAAGCTTAGAATTCCTGTTGTTGGTGAGCTCACGGTAAAGATGAGTGTCGCAAGGTTCTCGAGAACGTTTGGAACTCTCATCAATTCAGGCGTACCTATGATGAGAAGCCTCGAAATCGTTGGCGAGACTTTAGGCAATCTGGTTCTCAGTCAAGCAATTGACGTAACGCGAAACAGCCTTAAGGAAGGTAACAAGCTTTCCGTACCACTGGCAGCATCCGGACTATTCCCAACCATGGTTACAACTATGATTGACGTTGGTGAAGAGTCAGGTCGTCTTCCAGAAATGCTTGTCAAAGTTGGAGAATTTTATGACCAAGAAGTCACTCAGGCTGTAAAGGGTCTGACTTCGATGATTGAACCACTTTTGATCATATTCTTGGGCTGCGTCGTGGGCTTCATTGCCATCTCGATCATGGTGCCGATCTTCAGCATTGTCAACAACATCAAGTAATTGATCAAGGATTTATTTATGGGGCACAGGATGTGCCCCAAGGGAATTGGATTTAGGGAATGAGTACACAACCGCATCAAAACATGAGCTTCGAGTCAGAAAACCTGGTTCTTCGATTTTTAGAAGATCCACGGCCAGAACTGAAAGATATGATCATGGTTACCTATTCTGGGCTCGTCGAAAGAACAGCTCGGAAGTTCTCAGGCATAGATGCTTTTGAGGATTTGGTTCAAGTTGGCTATATTGGTCTTTTGAACGCTCTCGCAAAATATGATGCGACAGCCGGGGTGAGGTTTAATACTTATGCCACTTACTTAGTCGCCGGTGAGATTAAGCACTTTCTTCGGGATAAGTCTCAGACAATTCGTCAGCCAGCTTGGCTGCAAGAATTACGCCACCGCGTCAACAAAGCTGCTGCAGGGTTGCAGACCGAGCTAGGTCGTGCCCCAACCGAGCGGGAGATCGCCGACACCTTAGGTGTCAGTGAAAGCTCTGTGCATGAAGTAATTGTGACTCAAGATCTCCTTCGGGTTGGATCACTAGACAGCATGAACGATGCGGAAGATGATGGAGAGAGCGAAGTCGACAAGATCGATGCCGCACAGTTTTCCCCTGAACAGTTGTCCGTTGAGGACCGAGTCGTGCTTGAAGATGCCATGTCTCAACTGAGAGACTTAGAGAAGGAGGTCCTTTCAATGTTCCACTTCGAAGCGCTTAGCCAAACAGAAATTGCCAGCAAACTGGATATTTCGTGCAACTATGTCTCCCATATACTGAGGCAGAGTCTTTCGAAACTCAGAAAGATTTTGACTTCGGAAGAACGAAAAGATCGGGTCCTAAGAACAGCAGACGCTCAAGGTGAAAACGAAATTATTGACACAAACAGTGGGGCGTATACTGAAGCCTACCTTCGGAGCAGATTAGAAGAGGAACTTCATCGTGCATCATTTGACCATACGCCGGTTGCGGTCGTCATCGTAAAATTCACCGGCTTAGAAGGGCTCCGAAAATTCTACGGGGAACAATCGATTCTGGACTTCCTTTCCGACGCCGCCGACTTCTTTAAAGAGAATCTTCGTCGATTAGATGTTGTAGGTCGCTTTGGGGATCATGGTTTTGCGATTGTCCTTCCTAGTGGAGGAAAAAACGTTCAATTGGTTAAAGATCGACTTTTTGATAGTCTCCAAGATTGGGTTTCGGGACGATATGGAACTACCGGAGCAGTTCAAATCATGGTTGGAAATGCAATGAGTCCAGATCATGGCCGAAGTAGCCATGAAATTATTGGTCAAGCTACCAAATCCTTGTCGATACCAGATACTCGGGCAGCCTAATTGGCTGCCGTTGCGACTGCTGTCCATCGGATAGGCTCATAGAGCCAAGCCGTTGTGCGACTGCTTTTTGTCCAAATTAGAACGTAATTGTTGACCGACGAGACATAGGCATTAGCGGAATGAGTTACTTGCCCACCTGTCTTGAGGTTTTTGATAATTGTATTGTCTTTGCTTCTCAGCACAGCTAACGAACTTCCATCCGTCAGTTCAACTGACTTCGATCGAGTCTCGAACAAGTTTTTTCTGTTTCCGGTTCCAAGATCAATTTGGCCAACAATATAGGTTCCGTAACTTGTTGATTCAAGGAAATATCCGCCACGGAAGTAACTGACCAAATTAGAGCCTAGCGGATTGAACTCAAAAGTACTTTGAGTCTCGTCAAATGAACTCAAACCCCAGGTCTCACCTTGCTTAGAAACTATGGAGAGCTGATCTTTCACGATGAACAATTTGTCGTCAATTGGCTTGTAGGAAGAACTGAATCCTTTGAAAGTGCCAAGAAACTTGGGCTTTGGATTTGCTTCACTCAAATCGACCATGACAAGAGCTTCAAGCCAAGTTAGTCCGTCCTTTCCTGTCCATCGTGGTACGAAATAGCATTTGGTACCAACGCGCGTCGCTCCACTCAGCGAATCCGAATCCTTGGTCCTCTTCTTACCTTTGAACAACTCCAGATTCTTTACGATTTGATCTCGTTGAAATGCTCGAGGCGAAACGGCAATATCACCAAGCTTGGTTGTCATGACTTTTTCGCCGTCTCTCACCGTGAGCCCCCGGTTATCCCAAACTGCCCATCGGCTATCCCGTCGGAAGGCAATATGGTCAACGGAAGATTCCTTCGCAGGATCTTCATCAGAGTTTACAGACTCAACTTTGCCGCCAATGGTAACGTTTATTTTGTTTCCAACGACTTGGAGCGACGGTAGCTGTGGCGCTTGCGTCTGTAATAATGCACTAAGGATAAAAGTGGGGAACATGTGTTGGTAGCCTAAAATGGAATGTAAGGATTGTCACCGGTACGATGCTGACGCAAAGCGTTGCAGGGACGGCAAAGTAAACCCTCATAATTGGGAGACGGCTGTGAACGTCAGTCAGATTCTCGGAATTCGAACAATTTGCATGTTTAATGACTACCGAGAACGGATTATTGAATCTCGAAGCCCGATCAATCCGAGGAAGAAAACCTGACTTTTGGTCACTTCACGGTTTCGCGCAAAAACGAATCAATGTGCTCAAGAATAGTGTAGTGGTTGATCGTTTTATTCAAATCTATTCCGTGCCCTCCTTGATGCAATAAGAACCTTACGGGTACTCCCATATTGATGGCTTTGTTTTCAATCGCCCGTGCCATCGAAATCGAAATTATTTTGTCATTGAGGCCATGAACTATAAACAGTGGTGGCGCACCTTTCTTGATGTCGGATTGCTCGCCAAAAAGTCCGCCCCAAAGATCAATTACCGACCGAACCCTTATCCCTTTTGAATAGGCTGCCGTCATCGCAATGACAGCTCCCGAGG
>JAYUOQ010000055.1:0-5178 GCA_043760685.1 Armatimonadota bacterium
AGCTCAAACACGAGGGGTGCGATGATATGTTCGATTGTTGGGCTGGTTCTTGGTATATTGATCGTGATCGGCTTCTTTGCGATTATGGGTTTCGATTAGGAATAAAATGCAATATTTTGTCATAACTCCTACTGGTCAGAAATTTGGTCCAGCCGATTTTCATGTGCTTACCCTTTGGGTTCAGGAAGGGCGCATTCAACCCAATACGATGATTGAAGAGATCGGTAGTGGCAGGCAGGTCATGGCGAACCAGATCGCGGGTCTTGGCTTTCCTCCGGCTGGGGACTTCTATGCGGGTTTTCAGCCGAGTCCAGCGGACTATCCACGTATCGTCGAGACACCCGGAGACAAGTATGCAAATACGGCCAAGGCACTTGGTTACGCCGGATTTTTCTTGTGTCCCTTACTTTGTGTGGTCGGGATCTTCGTGGCGGCAATGGCGTTTCGCCACGGTTCCCACAAGGCTAAGTCAGCCATGACGGTTTGCGTTGGCGCATTGGTTTTGCAGGCGCTACTTTACGCGATCTTTTACGGCCTGATCATGAGTACCGTGGGTTCCATTGCAGGCTGATTTATTCGTCTTGGTTGGTAATTCCGTTTCGTAAGAATTCGACAAGCTGCTTTTGTTCGGTGGCGGTTAAATTGAGCTTTTTGAGCTTGCCGTTGTCACCACCTCGATTATAGAACTCAACGACTTCTTCGAGGGTTGGGATGCTGCCGTTATGCATAAATGGCTCGCTTCGGCCCACTCCTCGGAGGGACGGAATTTTGAATGCATCTTTTAGCTCGGGGTTGGCTTTTTCTATTGCCATTCGCCCTGGATCTGGATCGAGAACTGGGGATTGGTAAACACCGGTGTTTTTGTATGCAGGACCCGTTTTGGTTAACGCGAGGGAGAAATGAGGTCCAGCATGACAGTTGATGCACTGCCCTTTGCCCTTGAAAATGGCGAGACCGGCAATTGCATCCTTCGACATGGCGTTCTTTTCGCCTTTTAGCCAGTGATCAAATGGGGTGTTGTTATGAGTGATGGTGCGCTCGTAGGTAGCGAGGGCCATTGCGATTCGTTCGGTAGTAATATCCTTTGTGCCAAACGCTTTTGCAAACTGGGTCTCATATCCTGCTTTAATAAGTTTCACGGGAAGTTTGTCGAGATCCATATCCATTTCTTTTGGATGTTTGATCGGAAAGAGGGCTTGTTCTTCGAGGTTTGAAGTCCTGCCGTCCCAGAAAAGTCGTTCTGAGTAGCCGACGTTGTAAAGGCTCGGCGAGTGGCGGTTAAGCGCTTCTTTGGTATCGCCAATAGAGATCGTTCGTCCGTCCCCGAAGCCTCGGTCAGGTTCGTGGCACCAGGTGCAGGGTGTCGCTCCGGTCTTGCTTAGTCGGCCATCGGCGAAGAGTAACTTTCCTAGGTCAGCTTTGGCTTTTGAGTACGGATTGTTGGCTGGATAAGGCACGGGACCAGGCGTACCCAAGGATAAATCTTCGCCCTTTGGTTGGGAAAGGACGCCTGAAGCAAAGACGAACAATCCGGCTGAAACTAAAAACCAACGGACATGAACCTGCATCAATTTTGTTACCTACATCTAGAGTACACCAGGCAGGCACCCTACTTTGATACCAAAATGAGAGATGGAGTAACGAACTGCTTCGTTACTCCATCCATCCTATCGTTTTTCTCCGATATTCTTCTCGCCCATACCGCGAGTAGTCTCTTCGGTCATCCCTCTGGCTTGCTCTTCGTTGGCTTTGCCTTTTGGCTTTACTACTGGAGCATTCAAGTATGATTCCTTAGGGTTTCCTTCTTCGCTCGAGCAACCAACAATACAGACCAATGGTAGCAAAAGAACTAATCGCCAGACCACGATTTGCCCCAGAATTTGTCGAGACCCTTGTCTATTCGCTTTTGGCAATACTGCGCGGTGGTACTTGCTTCGATTAGGCTTGGATTGAGATATGAATAAGCTACGAATTTTTCTCGACCATATTTACCGGCGTGGCCATCGGCGTATGCTCCGCTGAATCGAGTTCCCCACCTTCGTCGAGCATCCCAGTTCAATGCGTACCAACTAAAGCCATCTTCATACTGGTCAATGTTTGGCCAAGCACTCTCCCAGGCTCGGAAGTACATCCATGAAAATGGAAGCGTTCCGTAAGCGGTCGGGGCAATCATGATTCGCTCGGCTACCCCTTCAATCGCCGTTAGGGAGCGAAGTGACTGATATTCGCTAGGAGCGCCGCAGGTGCCAGATCCACCATACGAAAAGCCGCTTGAGTTCAAGCTTAGATTGGTAACCCACTGCCAGGTGTAGTAGTAGGAACCTCCACCAACGCATGTATCGTAATATTTGTCACAGTAATAAGGAGTGGTACCGATTTTTGCATCCTCTTTAGGTTCTCCGGTTGTCGGATCAAAGAAGATCGGTCGGTTTTTTACATATGGCGACACTCTTCCTACCCAGGTATCAGTGTTGTGATATTGGTTTGGATCGGTAGCCGTTCCGGTCCCGTAGTGAGGCACAGCCATATCATCCACATCAGTCGCATACATAAGCACGCCAAGGGCAGTTTGCTTCATGTTGGAGAGAGCTGAGGTCTTTTTTGCGGCGACCTTTGCTTGAGCAAATACGGGGAATAAGATTGCGGCCAAGATTGCAATGATTGCAATGACGACCAAAAGTTCGATGAGCGTGAATGCTTTTTTCATGATGACAAGCTCATGTTCACGCTCAATTGTTATCGACAGATTAAACTGCGGCGTTAGCACCAAAATCTTAATTATTTCAAAATCTAAGTTTGCTTTTTACGTTCAAAGGTTACGATAACGGCTCTTGCCTCACCTTGGTCTTGAGGAGCGGCAACGGCCTTAATGGCCCAACCATCATTGGTCAGTTTCTTGATGTCCTGTTTCATCAGATCATCAAGCAATTCTTCGTTAGTATTTGCACTCAAATGCCTAACGTATCTTTTTTCTAGCTTTTCCAAAGTTATTTGACCTAATTAGACGGCTAATTTTATCGACCGCTTTTTTGTTCAAAAAGTTTCGTTTTCGACAATTAAGGTTCTGTGTTTTTGTTCAAAACTTGGCATTCAAGCACCTTACAACTGAATCAACATAGGTGGAAAACCTCCGGTTTAATTCTTATAGAGACCTAAGGGCGTCTCCCAAAATCCATGGGCTAAGAGTTACCTATTGAGTAACCGACGCTCATTTCATGGACATTAAAACGCAGACTTTCCATGCGCAGGAGCAGTTTGCAACAATTCCTAATAATATGGATAACTTTCGACGTCCAAGAACCCAACTCCTGTTTTGTGCCCTTAGTTTGCTAGTCACTAGCTTCGCCACAGCGCAACAAAGCTCAGTTCGTGCCCCTATTCCAGACACGTCAACTTCACTCCGGACTCCGTCGGTAATTGCGCTAGCAGCCTTGGCGGCAACTCTTCCAAAGAAGAGCCTCTACGATCGGCTTGGCGGTGTCTTTGCTATTTCGGCAGTGATGAACCACTTTAGCGACGCTTTGATCGAAAATCCGATGGTGGGCAGAGCTTCTAAGAACCCTGCTCTCAAGGAATGGAGCACAAAGCACCTTGATCGGTTACCAGGATTGAAATTCATGCGAACGCTGTGGGTCTGTAACATCACCGGTGGCCCCTTCACGTACACACCAACAAAGCCTGGAAAAACGAAGCTTGGACTAGAAAAGGCTCACCAAAAGTTCAAGATCTCTTCGAAAGAATTCGACGAAGTGGCTGCGGAACTTGGACGTAGTCTTGACTTCTACAAGGTACCTGCGCAGGAGAAAAAGGAAGTTCTTGCCGCATTTGCCGCGCACAAGCATGAGGTTTTAGGCGGATGACAATATCTCTTGGGGACGAATCCTTGTCAAAACTAGTGTCCATCAAGATCGAAGATTTGAAACTGGAGAAATACAAATGAAAACAATGACATGCAAGCAACTAGGAGGAACGTGCGATCAAGAACTTACCGCGGATACGTGGGATGACATGGTGCAAACCATGACCAAGCACGTAATCGAGAAGCACCCGGACGTCGCAAAAGAAATGGAACAGATGCACAAGGAAGATCCCGAGAAATGGGGCAATGACATCAAACCCAAGTGGGATGCGACGCCGGAAATCGGGTCGGTTCTAATGCCCCAATCTACTTCAGTCAATACAGAACCTGCCTATCGGCCGTAGTTGGTCATATGGAATCTATTTCAAAACCAGGTGAACACTCAGGCAAAAGCGCTTCGATTTGGATGGTCACTTCAGACCGACCAAGCTATGAGGCGATTGCGACAAATGAACGCGCTGACGTGGTTATCGTCGGAGCCGGCATCGCCGGTTTGAGCACCGCGTACCTTCTAGGTCGTGCCGGAAAATCGGTAGTGCTGCTGGACGACGGACCTATTATCTCCGGCGAGTCCGAACGAACAACCGCTCACTTGACGTACGTCTTGGACGAGCGCTATTTTGAACTGGAGTGGCTGCATGGCGATAAGGGCGCAAGGATGATTGCCGAGAGCCACTCTTCTGCAATAAGTGAAATCGAACGAATTATCCTTGAGGAGCAGATCGATTGTGACTTCCTTCGGGTGGATGGCTATTTGTTTACCCCGGACAACGGTGAAAGCGACCTCTTGGACAAGGAACTTGAACTGGGACTTCGCATAGGATTGTCGGATCTCGAAATTGTTTCAAAAACTCCACTCAATGGGTTCGATTCCGGTCGGTCGCTGCGATTCCCCAACCAAGCTCAATTTCATCCTCTCAAATACATGGCAGCATTAGCGAACGCAATAACGAGAGACGGAGGACGAATTTACACTAAGTCCCATGTGACAAAAACTGAGGGTGGCGACGAGGCCCACGTCGAGGTTGAAGGCGGATTCATTATCTCGGGGGATTCGATTGTAATCGCGACGAACACTCCAGTTAACGATTTGCTTACCATGCACACAAAGCAATCGGCTTATCGGAACTATGTGGTTGGCGCAAAGGTTCCGGCCGGTTCTATACCCGTCGGACTCTATTGGGACACCCTAGACCCGTATCACTACGTTCGCTTGCAAACCATTTCTGGTCCGACGTCGTCCGAAGCAAGTGATGTGTTGATCGTAGGTGGAGAAGATTTCAAAACGGGGCAAGCGGACGACGCGGAAGAGCGATACT
>JAYUOQ010000056.1:0-5177 GCA_043760685.1 Armatimonadota bacterium
TGTAAAAGCGTCAAATCCCCGAACATGTCCCCGAAGCTGAACACTATTGGTGAGATAAATTGTAACCCCAACCCCTTCTTTTCGGACTTGGTTTAAAAACATGTCTTGAAGGTTAATTGCCTTGCCCATAATTATTCTTATCCTAAAAATACTATTTCAAGAGCTTAGGTGCGATTGCATCGAAAGCTTCCGAAACTTCACTATACACATTTAAGTTTGGTTCGGCCCGCAACCACGTTCTCTGACGCTTCGCATATTTGACCGTATCTCCCTCAATACGCTCGATCAGGTCTACTTCGTTTCCGTTTTCTTGTATATGCTGAGCGATTGCTCGATATCCAAGAGCTCGAAATCCGGGATTTTCTGATCGATACCCTTGGTTAAGAAGTTCCTTAACTTCGGCTACCCAGCCATTTTGGAACATTTCTTTTGTTCGTTGCTTGATATTATCAATAGAATTTTCAGGAGTTGGAATGATTCCTATTTTCGTCGTAAGAAATGGCGGAAGAGAGAATTGAAGTGGCTCTTGATTACAAGCTACTTTTTCAAGTGCCCGCCTTACTCTAACTTCATTTTTGAGATCAATGGTAGAGGCGACTTCTGGTGCCAAAGTAGTTAATTCAGATATGACATCGCTCAATTTAAGCTCATAAATCCTTAATCGAAGCTCTGCTGGTGGCGAAGGCAATAAGTCTTGGTATTGCTCGAGAAGCGCACGAATATAGAGGCCAGTCCCACCAACGAGGACAACCGATTGTCCTTCTTTAAAATAGGAGTGGAGAATGTCCGATGCCAGCAAAACAAATTCACCAACTCCGAATTCTTCGTCGGGATTTCGAATGTCCAATAGTTGATAAGACCGAGTATCCTTGGGTTTGGCTGTGCCAATATCCATTCCTCGGTAGATCTGAAAAGCATCCGCATTAATAATTGGCGCACCGATTTCTTCCGCAATTTTCTCGGCAACGAATGACTTACCCGAAGATGTCGGCCCCATTACTACCAAGAGATTTGGGGCAATCATGGCTGTCTATTTAACGACAGAAATCTTTGGCTTTTCGCCCTTCTTACCCGAGCAATCAATCTCATTTTTGAAGGTTGCCTTACCCACAGTCTTTAACTTTGTAAACTTGCCTTCGACTTCAACTTTATCGCCATCAGCAAGGTCCTTTTCTAGTTTTCCGTGGCTATACACCGAGACTTTGTCTCCTCCGCTCATCAAATCAAACAGGATGTAGTCGTTGCCAGCCTTCGAGGTCTTAGCTTTGAATTTCTTGACAATGCCTCTGACCTTGATGACTTTCTTATCATATTGATCCGGAGACTTGATGACGTCGGAAGGTGTGATGACACCCATTGCGAATACCATTGCACTGAAAGCAATGATTGAGAGACTTAAGATTTTTTTCATAGGATCAAAATTCCATAAGGGCAGTTATTGGCAAATTAGGAAGGGCTTCTCGTCCATTTAAGAAACTAAGTTCGATGAGGCAACCAAAACCGATTACTTCACCATGAAGGCGTTGTGCGAGTCTCGTGACTGCTCCAGCCGTGCCACCTGTGGCAAGCAGATCGTCGACAATGTAAACCCTTTGCCCTGGTTTAAGCGCATCCACATGCATCTCAACCGTGTTCGTGCCGTACTCAAGCGCATACTCTTCGGTAATGCGATCGAACGGGAGCTTGCCAAGCTTTCTTGCCATTGCAAAGGGAAGTTTGCATTGGAGAGCAATTGGAGTTCCGAAAATGAAGCCACGGCTTTCAATACCAACGATCACATCTGCACCCTTAGCCCGAACGTCTTCGGAAAGCAGATCGATCACTTGTTGAAATGCTTCTGGATCCTCAAGGATCGGAGTAATGTCTTTAAATAGAATGCCAGGTTTAGGGAAATCGGGGACGTCTCTAACCAGGGCGCGGGCCAAAAGCTCTGCCATTTCGTGAGTTAGGATACCCGACCAAGCAAAGAGCCCAAGGTAAATTTACCTTGGGCTCAGATTAACTTTCGATGACTACTTTGAGTCGTTCATGTGCTGAAGCTGGTCAGCCAACGATCCTTGTTTACTTCTCCAGAAAGCAAAGACCAGGAGTCCAACCGAAACTACCGTTACACCTACTCGAACTGGAAAACCGATGTTGCCATCAATGATTACTCCAACCGAAAGCAAGCCAACTAAGTTCATAACTTTGATGAGCGGATTCAATGCTGGTCCAGCTGTATCCTTAAACGGATCGCCAACCGTGTCACACACGACAGCGGCGTTCTTTGCCTCTTTATGAGCTGCACTGTCCTTTGGATGACCAAGGAAGCCATCCTCAATCAACTTCTTCGCGTTGTCCCAAATTCCGCCTGAGTTTGCTAGCATAACCGCCATGAGTGGTCCGCAAACAATCGCTCCCGCAAGGAAACCACCAAGTGCTTGGGCACCCTTTAAGTTATAGACGTGATCACCGATTGTAACTGGTGTTCCTGGCAACAAGCTGAATCCAAATCCAACTGCAATTGGTAAGCAGATCGCAAGGATTCCCGGTGCCAATAGCTCTCGCTGAGCCGCAGCTGTAACAAGTTCTACGCACTTGCCATACTCTGGTTTGGACGTACCCAAAAGAATTCCTGGGTTCTCTCGGAATTGCCTTCTTACTTCAATCATCAATTCGAATGCAGCTCTGCCAACGGCGTTAATTGCAAAGGAACTGAAGAGGAACGTTGCAGCTCCACCAATCAAGAGTCCCATGAAGATCTCAGGAACATCGAGTCTAAGTCCCGATTCCTGCAAGTGTCCTGACTCTACAAACGATTGAAACAAGGCAACCGCAGCAACAACCGCAGTAGCAATGGCAAATCCTTTGGTAAGGGCCTTCGTGGTGTTACCGGCGGCATCGAGTCTTTGGAGAGACTTAGACCCGTATTCGTTTCCGCCTTCTCCGCTCATTTCAAACACGCCTTGTGCGTTGTCTGAAATTGGACCAAATGTATCCATCGCAAGAATGTAAGCAGTTGTGGTCAAAAGACCGAGTCCGATCAAGGCAATTCCGTAATAGCCAAGATACATGGATCCGAATGTGGCGACTGGGAACAAGAAGAGCGGAACCATGAGGGCCAACACGATCGCAAGGACCATAAACACGCTCGACTCTAATCCAAGAGCAAACCCTTGAATTATCATCGGAGCAGGACCTGCACTCGATACGCCGGCAACTTCTCTAGTCGGCTTGTTCTTGGTTCCAACGTAGTAATTAGTAATCGCTTCGATACCAATCGCCATCAAGATTCCAAAAATAACTGCCAAGGCAAACAACCACCAGCCAGCTTTAGCCTTAATGACTGCCGCAGCAGTTTCAAATTGAACCGCTTCTGGGGGTGTGGATGCCGACTTAGGGTCTGCTTTTTGCTTTGCGTCAAAGGCTTGAATGTCTGAAACTGATTGACGGTAGAAAACCAAAGGAGATGCCAACTGGTACTTATCGACTCGATCAATGCCGACACCGTCGCCTCGCACGACTGCTACTGCAGCAAACTTGTCTTCTATCTTGTTATAAAACAACTTCATATCAAGGATTTTTGCCTTGTCTGGAGTCAGTGAGACCACTGTTCCTTCCTTTGACCTATCCTTGACGTAGTTCGCAAAAATATTGTTTAGGTCTGCCTCAGAAGGACCAGCCAACCAGTAATATTCGTCAACGTCCTGAGGCGGTGCTCCACCCTGGGACGGAGACTTCTGAACAAGACGAACTTTTGCAGCGACCCTTTTAGCGGTAGCCGGATCAAATGCTTCAGCAACTGTTTGGTACGTTGGTGGCTTTTGAGGTTGAGTAGGATCAATCTTTGACAATGCGTAGAACAATGCCGGAAATGCACGGCTTTGAATTTCCTCATCAGATACTTGAACATAGCCTGCCAATCCTTTGAGATCGGCCTTAGCATCAACTGGAGTTGCAAGAAGCTGAGTAAGAGTTTGCTCGTCCTTTTCCTTAAACTCCATTGAAGCAATCGCCGGATCCTTCATGACTTCTTTGGCGGTAACAGCAGTTTTATCCTTCTTAGTTTCTAACGCGATCCGATCACGAGTAGAAACAATCAAAGCTTGCATGCGGGTCTGGGCTAATTTTGGGGTTACAAGCTCTTGGACCGAAACATTGCCAAGAAGCATGGCGGCTAAGCCAGCAATTCCTAGAACAGAAACGATAGCCGAAATTCTAAAGCCTCGAAGAATTGGCTTGAGGGGATCGGATTCAGTATCATCGCTTCCTGAAACAGTTTGAATTCCAATCAGCGAAGCTACGATTCCAACTGCACAAGCAGCGAGAGCAAAAACAATAAGTTTTGGCCAGACCGAAGCGTCTAGTACGGCAGAAGTTGCTGCACCAAGAACGATCGTCGCAACAAGCATAACTTCATATGACTCAAATACGTCCGCAGCCATACCGGCGCAGTCACCAACATTGTCTCCAACGTTGTCTGCAATGGTTGCCGGGTTAAGAGGAGAATCCTCAGGCATCGACTGCTCAACCTTGCCAACAAGGTCAGCTCCAACGTCGGCGGCCTTTGTAAATATTCCACCTCCAACCCTCATAAAGAGGGCGGCGAGTGAACCACCAAAGCCGTAACCTACCAAGAGGATCGTCGCCTTGGCTGGCATTGCAATAAGAATCAAACAGGAAAAGAAGAGTCCGAGACCAACTGTCAACAATCCAGCAACGGACCCGGATCGAAAAGCGATTTCAAGGGCTTTCTTATTGCTGGTTAAGGCCGCAGCGGCGACTCGAGCATTGGCTTTTACCGCCATGATCATTCCCGCAAATCCAGAGAAGTAACTTGATCCAACGCCAAGTATGAAAGTTAAGGATACGAGGGCTGCTTGAGTTCCTAGTGCGCCTTTGTAAAGGAAGAAAAGGAGCACTGCAAGGATTCCAATAAATGGAATCATCATGTTGATTTGCTTCTTTAAGTACGCTCTCGCGCCATCTTCGATGGCGTCCTGAACATCTTGCATTCCCTGAGGGCCTCGGCTGTTCTTCAGAACCCCTTGACCAATAAAGTAGGCGATGATAACGCCGAGCAAGCCAAGAGCAGCAGATATCCCGAGGATCATCTTGTCTTGACTACCGAATCGGAGATGGATTCCTTCGCCTTCTGCGCCAAAGGCAAATGAGCTAATGAGACCGAAAAGAGTAAC
>JAYUOQ010000057.1:0-5152 GCA_043760685.1 Armatimonadota bacterium
GCCATCTCTTAAATTTCGCCGGATCGTTTCATCACTTCGAAGGCAACATAGGTGCCCGAAATTTCGGTGTACTGGGAGATACGGTCTAAACATCGGGCGAAGTTTCGCTCATTTGCGTCATCGTAGACAGTTTGCTCCTTACGAGCCTCGGCAACGATTGAGACGGCGGCTTCGAAGAATCTGGCCCGGTTTTGTGGCAAAGATTTTTGTTGAACGGCGGCAAACTCTCGACTGATTTTTTCATAAATGGTTTCCCATGAACTTCGAGTGGTTAACTCGACTTTCATCTTCGCCATTTCGGCATCTTGCATTCGTCGACGTTCGATATCTCGTCGCTTGGTGACTTCCCAGTCATGTTGCTCTATGCCATCGATGATTCGAATCTTTGTTGCGGCACCAACAACTTTGCTAACGGTAATTTCAATAAGGCGCGCGGTACTTGCCATTCGGAGGTGTCCTCCAAATTCAGCGCTACCGTGGGGTACTCCAAGGACGAAAACTCCGTCCTCAATTGCGATTGGAACTGCGGACTTTAGTGCTGTCCAAATTCCGATTCCGGTAACGCCAGCGCGCACCGTTGGAATAGCCTTTTCCCATATCTCTGCGACTTCCGCCATAACCGTCTGAAGTATAGTCCTTTCACCACCTAATATTGCCTGGTTCCAGCATCAATTTTGAGCCTAATGTCACATTTGAATTCATTCCATTGCTCAATATTCGAGTAGGATATTTCCATGATTCGAAGATTACTTTTTGTCACCGTGCTCGCTACGATGTTTGGTTGCGGCGGAGGAGGGGGAGGCGGAGGAACCGGTGGTGTTTGTTCTGCAACCGCTTACACGCCTAATTATGCGACTGCTTCAGGCATGACATTAAGAAAGTGGGATCACCTTCCAATCAAGGTTTTCTTCGCGACAACGACGAACATCGGTTCCACAACGATTGAGCAACATCTGCGAGATGGCTTCGACAAATGGGAAGTTGCCTTGACTCGCGACCTCTGGACCGAAGTTGGCACGTCTGGAGCAGCCGATATGGTGGTTACGGTTGAGGCTTCGTCACCTCAATCAACTTTGGCAACTACAACCGTGTTTTTCCCTTCGGGGTCGGTCATTTTGTCATCTGCGACTATGACCGTTTATACCTGGGGTTCGATTCCTGAGGCGGACTACAATCCTACTGCGGCTCATGAAATGGGGCATGCACTCGGAATTGGCGGGCACTCGGGTAGCAACCTTGATATCATGTACTTTACGGGGAATCTATCAGGATCCTTGACCACTCCAGATCTCAATACTCTTCGAACTTGCTATTGTGACTTTGGAAATACCTCGATTCCGGCAAAGAGAGCGCCACTCGGAAAGCAAGATTCCGAAACTTTTGTTTACCCGCACAAGTAGGATCTAGAATTTTTGGCCGACGTGGGTTTGTTGCATTCCCACGTACGGTCGAAAGGCGCCCAGCCATTGTCCTTGTACTTCGGCATCGCCCATCATTCCTTCTCCACAATTGAGGAATACTTCGTGGCGACACTGATATTCGACTGAACCTTCTACGGGCGAAAGAATCTTCACAAAAAACCTTGGCCGGTCCAAAAATTCTATTTCGGACTCATCGGTAACCATTCGGTGGTCAGAGCCGGTAATGGCGTATCGAGCCAAAACGCGGCAATGCTGCATCACCGTTCTATTTCCGGTCAATTCCGTCTTCTCAGACCGAATACCGTAGATCAGCCCGCTTATATAAAGGACCAACCCGATAATGGGGAGCCACTTAGCGATATTGAAAATGTTAACAACTGTTGGACCAAAGTTGGCGCCAAAGGCCAAGAAGTAGACGCCTATGCCGCAGCCAAACATCATGATCAACCCGATGAACATAAACCAACCAATGATGGTGTCTCGACGCTCAAGACGCCTCTCTTTCGAGAACGGATTCCAGTGGTGCATTGGCATGGTATTCCTTACAAAAAAACGGAGCGATTAAGAAATTCTAGATCAGATTCATCTAGAACGACTTGGTCGCTCCGTATTCATTCGCAAAACCTATACGAGGCTTCGTGTTATGCCGGGAGTGCCGGGCATGATAAGATCTGCAACTCCGTAGCTGCGTCGCAGGTCGTGCATGACAACTTTTGCTCGATGTCCAATTGACTCGTATCCGTTGATGACTTCTACAAAGAAACCTTCGTCAGTCCAACCAACGGCTCGGTTTGAACCTTCAAATGCTGATCGTCTAACGTTGACTTCCATCACTTGAGACCGTCGATAGATCATCAGTTCTTTGTCAAACTCTTCCAACGTGCCGGCAGTAATTTCGTACTCTTCGTATTCCAGGTCAAAATTCGCCCGGATATAGATTCCGCGTCGGATCTCGTGCTCGAGCTCTTCAACATTTTCGCCATCAAGCCCGATCAGAGCTTCAATAACGGCAGGATGGGCTTCGACAAGGAAAGCGTTGCCAGGCTCAGCCATTCGGCGTTGCATGTCTCGCTCGATCCAAAGGGAAACCGTTTCCTTGCTTGGGATTCGTCCGACTCCCATGCACATTGGGCAGCTCTCCGTGATTTCCTGAGTAACGGACTCACCGGTTCGCTTTCGCGTCAACTCAACCAATCCGAGTGAAGAAATCTTCCCTACTCGGGTTCTGGCACGATCGTATTCCAGTCCACCGGCAAAGTGATCCATGATCTGCTTCTTGTCACCGAGGTCCTCCATGTCGATAAAGTCACAAACGATGATTCCGCCCATGTCTCGAAGTCGTAGCTGGCGAAGAATTTCGTCGGCTGCCTCAAGATTGGTCTTCATGATCGTGTCGCTCAAGTTTGTTGAACCAACGTGCTTGCCGGTGTTGACATCAATCGCGGTCAATGCTTCCATTTCGTCGATAACGAGATAACCACCTGACTTCAGCGGAACATGGTGCTGCATGATTCGCTCAAGCTCTTTTTCCACCCCATAGTAGTCATAGATTGGCTCCTCACGGTCGTATAGCATGATCTTTTCGGTCATTGCCGGAGCAACTGCCTTGGCGATCATGTGTACCTTCTCGTACTCATCCGGATCGTCAATGATCATTCGGTTGATGGCGTCGCCAAAAACTTCTCGGACGGTTCTGAACAAAAGGGTTTGGTCGCGGTGGACACAAGCCGGGGCTCGTAGTCGCTTCGCCTGCTTGGTGACTTCTTCCCACACTCGAACGAGGTACAGAATGTCGGCTCTTAGTTCGGTCTCGGTTCGACCATCACACTCGGTTCGGCAAATGAGCCCGAATTCCGGTGGACAAATCTTGTCGCCAATCTTTTTGAGGCGATCTCGCTCTCGTCGATCGTCAATCTTTCGACTAACGGCTACTCCGCCCGACTCGGGCAGAAGTACAACGTAGCGACCAGGAAGTGAGATTCGAGTCGAAACTCGAGCGCCTTTGGTTCCCCGTGGACCCTTGGTGACCTGAACCATGACTTGCTGTCCTGGTTTGAGAAGATCCTTAATTTTGCGACGTCTCAATTCTGATCGTCTAACCGACGCAGGTGAGTTGTCGTTGCCTTCTTCGGGCAGGATGTCAGCGATGCTGAGGTAGGTGTTTCGCTCAAGGCCAATGTCGACGAACGCGGCTTCCATTCCGGGAAGAACGTTTTGGACAATGCCTTTGAAGATTGAGCCGACCACGCGTTCTTCGCGTTCAACGCGAAATTCCATCAGCTTGCCATCTTCGAGGAGGGCGATACGGGTCTCACGGTTGGAGACGTTTACGATGAGCTCGCTATTGCGAGGCGCAGTTGGTGCGCTAGGTTTTAATTCGATTTTGCGGCGCCGCGGGGTGCGTCCGGTCTGTGTTCTTGCGGCCATTAGGAAAGTGTTTCCAGGTTGATTGTACCCCTGCGGGAGCTTTCGCCTTTCAGTAACCAACTGGTAGGGTAAATCACCCGATCATGGCGATGCTTTTTGTTCAATTGGTAAGCTAACGACCCATGCCACCTTTTTTGCCAACTGAACCTGAGCAGCAACGTCGCGATGAGGTCATGAAGCGCATTTTGGAATGCATTCGGACAGAGACTCGTATCAAGCTTCCCGTGTTTAATCCTACTTTGGATCGACCGACCGATCAGTTCGCGTTGCTTAGTATTGGCTTGGAGCCGAACGAGTTTTCCGGTTCAGTTGGTTCATTTCGATATCAGTTTGAGGGAGAAGAAGATTTATTGCACTTGATCGTAACAGAAGAAAATCAGGGAGCGCTGCAAACTGAGGACTCTCAAGCAGTGGCTGCTTTCGTGCTGCGCGGAATGCCGACCGCACTAATCTGGCTGAAGCCCGGAGAGTTTTCGACCCATTTCTATTTTGGGCATGATGAGCTGTTGAAGAACATGGTGGAGTAGGTGCAATGGCGATGGCGGTATTAAAAGTATGTAATTTGGAGTTTAGAAATCATTGGTTTGGTCAAGAATTGAGTCTGCATTCGTGTTTTGAAAAACTTTTTTCATTTTGTCTAAGGGGATTTGGTCGAGAAGTGCGGGACGAGAGTCTGGAAGCAAAACTATTAAAAAGTTCAATTTGTAGCACTCGGATGAAGAAGCTGCCAGCGGTTAGCTCTTGGCAGAAAGTGCGGAGTGCTCAGTCCGGAAGTGTGAGTTCTAGGAAATGGGAAATCATTGCATTTGGACGTGAGACGCATTTCTCTAAGCATATATCTTATTATACTCTTTATTTCTACATTTGTTCAATTGTTTGACGAGTCCATGGGAAAAGAACTGAAGATTTGAAGGGTTTGCGAGACAAGACTGTTGGTTTGACCAGGGTGATTGCTCTGTTAGACACGGATTTTGTTAAATTAAAGCAGCCCAATTCCTGCTCATCTTTGCAGCTTTCTTCTTCGCGAAAGCGCTTCGGCAGACAGGTCGCAGATCGAAGATTCCGACGAGATTCGCGAGACGGAAAGGTCGCTTAAACAGGCCACCCATTCCTTAGAGGTTTACCCGCCCCACGTTAGGGGCTAGCCGCATTTACTACTATTTTGACAATACGGCGATTGCATTCTTTGCCTTGTACTTTTTTGCAACATCAAGGGCGGTCTCGCCTGCCTTGTTACGCAATGATTTTTTCGCTCCGGCTTTTAGAAGTAACGAGATGTTTTCAGCGCAGTCCGATCGAGCCGC
>JAYUOQ010000058.1:0-14537 GCA_043760685.1 Armatimonadota bacterium
CAATTGAACCAAAAAGGTCCGTGTTGTCAATGATGGTCTTGAGCGGATTGATCTGATTAAGGCGCAATGACCCAACCGGGGTCGCTGAAACGAATGGTCTGAACCAACGGAGCGAGCTTGGTAAAGTCGCGGATTGGGGGTTCAAATAACCTGGTCCAGATGCTGCCGGATTACCAGCGACACCTGTACGAGGGTTATTGCCCTTCAAGTTTGGAAAGTCGGTTGCTGATTGGCTTAATACCAATCCTGCAGTTCCGATTGTCAGTGCACTTACTATTAGTTTCATCTTATGCATGCTTTGCCTCAAGCTGCTCTATCGTCGATCGGCGAAAACGGGCAGGAATAGACCCCTTGATCCTTCGACTGGACCAAATCGGAGCTTAATACTGCGAGTGTTGAATCCAAGGTTTACCGTGTTTAGCGAATATCCTTGGCTGACATAGGTTGGTGCTTGTAGACCAGCTATCGGGTCGAGACGACCGTCAAATTGGAGAACCTCACCACTGTAATTTGTTGAAAGATCAATGGTCTTGCCGGTGAACCCATTGACGATCATGATGTTATCTTCATCAAGTCGTCGAGCATAGGTTGGGAAGAATCCAATCGGATTACTTGAAGTTGGAGTTCCACCTGCAGCTCCAAGTCTCCTTGTTGCTCTAAAGGCCCAATTTGGTAGCATCCAACGAGTGTCAAGAACCGTTGGGTCTGCCGAGTTCGTGGCCACTTCGTAAACTCCAGTACCGTCCGCAATCATGATTGCCAATTGCGGAGGAGCACCCACTGCAGTTGGCGGTATCAACGATGCGGTAACCGATTGAAGATTACTCATGAAATGAGCTCTTGGCGCCAAGTTCATAGCTGGATTAGTTGACCAAGCTTGAGGTCCGGCGTTGAAGTCCCATATTCTTGTGTGGTCTACAAATGGCGTGTTGAATTGATTGAAAACTCGATATCCACCAGGAAGCGCGGAATCAAAGATAACTATTCCGCCATCGCCTACGCTTGAAGACCGAAGATCCAGCGGATTTTGGTCGCCAATCAAAGTTGAACTAAGATTTGGCTCTCCTGAATCGATTCTCGAAGGTGCCTTGCCACCAAGACCAGCCACAACAATAAACCTACCTGCTCCCATTTGGACACGAGTTAAGGAGTTGTATGAATAGCCTTTGCCAGAAATTGCCGGAGGAGAATGCCAAAGCAATGTTCCTTCAGAAATTCGAGCAACAACGTTTCCGGAAGTTGGATCGACTTGGAATCGGTCAACCATTTCAACCAATCGGTTGTTTCCTTGATCAGCCACCAAATAATGTCTCCACGACTCTAGTGGGCGAGGATTAAAGAACGGGTTATTTGCTGCGGCAACTTCTGAAACATAGGTTGCTGCATCACGAGGATTGGTGAAGGTGACGGGGTCACTGCTCCTATATCCGACCGGGACAAACGTTGAATCTAGCGTCATTTCAGTTAGATTTCTACTTACTGAACCTCCAGCAGACATCCGAAGGACCCGGTTCTGATTGCTGTCAACAACGAGAACGTCTCCAGTATCCGTCAAAGGATAAACACGGGTTGGTCGATCAAACTTGGTTAAGTTTGCGCCATTGGTGTTGCCACCAGTAGCTCCTGTAATGGTTTGAATTGAACTATCAAACGTAGAATTACCACTTGGGTCAAGCGAAATGATTCGACCTTCGTCAGCAACCCAGGTATTTGCTCTTCGGAAACAGAATGTCTGGTTGGCGTTCCACGCCATCAAGATTCCGTCGCCACCAACAACACCTCGGCTGGTACTTCGTGATCCTGAAGGACCGCCTCGTAACGTGCACTGATTTAGCCGAATGAGGTAGTCATCAAATGACATTCGACCTCGCTCTTCTTTATTTTGTGGGAATTGTGGCCATGCTGAAAGCTGACTTGGATACAGGTTCGACATATCAACGTTCGTTGTTGCCCAACCAGGACCTGTTCTCAGGTAATCCATCGAAATAACCTGTCTCATGTAGGGTCGGTTATCATCGGCAATGATATTGACCGGGACAAAGTTCGCAGGATTTGGATCATACGGAACGTGGGCTTGGCTAGCCTTCTGCGCAACACTTGGATCGAAGTCAGTTCTAATTGCGGTAACAAAACCATCTGAGGAGAAACCAGATCCCGATAGAATCGACGGCACAAACGAGCCACCGCTCACGAAGACGGTATTCCCCGAACAGAATGCACTGCTCTGAGTTGTCATTCCGTGGAAAATTGTGTACCACTTGAGTGGGCTCCAACGGTCATTTTGCATTGCTGGATCAAGGACCACATCGGGCTTGCCTTGCTCCTTCAAAATGATTGGCTGACTTGCACTGATGCTATCCGTGATCTGAGAACGCTGGGTGTTCATCATGTTGTCGATCCGGATGGTTGAACCAACATCGCCAGGTTCCTTTTCGATTCGGAACGAGCTTGGGCTCAAGACACTAAAGGTCGTAGGTCTTGTTGGATCCGGAGATCTAGCGAAATCTGGCTGAACAATAGTTGCCTGGGAGCTAATCTCTCGTCCAAATCGAATTTCACGAGCACTCGAATCATCCTTGAAACAAAGCAACGCAGAAGCAGGAGAACCAGCTTTGCTGCCGCTCGCCGTCACAAATACATCACCATTTCGAACAACTGGAGCACCTTGGAAACAAGCCGATCTAAATCCTCCGCCGAGGAATGGAGCAAGGCTAAAACCTCCAACATTCAAGCTTTGGATAGGGTCATTGTCTGGAATTGAACTTGGATAAGTTCTGGTCACTCCACCAAGGGTTACCGTATGTTGAGGATACAGATCCCATCGGTAAACCATTCGGAAAATTCCTCTACCTTCTTCCCGAATTGCGAAGAAGGAACCTAAATAGTTGTTGACGTCGGCAAATGCCGGCGTAAGGTTTTGGGTACTCGACGTTACATAAACCGTTCCAGAAGGCGACAATGCAAGACCATCAACGATGCTTCGCTGAGTAGCGCTTGGGGTAGGGAAATTTAATCGTCCTCGCTCAATTGAAGCGCTAAAGGTCGGAAATGCTGCACCCCAGTCAATCGTATAGTCAACTCGGACCCCATTGTCAGGATCGACGTCGACCGGTGGCCATACCGCTAGTGGAGCAAGTGTCAGGGTCAACGTTCCTTGAGACTCGGCAATTCCACCACTAAACAGCGCCGCCATTTGAGCCGCGGTGTATACAGAACCATCTGTTTTTCGAACCAGTGAAATATGAACAGCTAACGGATCGCCGGAAGTACCCATATAGATCGGCAATCCTCCCTGATTTCCTGCTCGGGTAGTAATCGTGACAATACCAGGAGCTGAAGTTACAGAAATAGGTCGTTCTCCCTTCGCTCCGACCCAAACACTCATCATTCCAGCATTGGCGATACTAGGAAGACCTTGTTCCTTAAGCGGAAGATACATAACTCTGTCCATTCCGCCTGAATTATCAAGGATCGGAATATAGCCGACAGTTGGCGAACTAGAAATTCTTTGGATTGCGTTACCAGTTCCACCAAAAACGAATGCGTTTCCGCCGGCAGAATTGGATCGAACAACTTGTAGGGTTTTGAGATTGACTTGCCATACTCGACCTATGAATGAACCCGCTGCATTGACGGTGTCAACTACATAAGCAATACCTTCGTGCACGGTTGGTGCCTTTGGAACCTCACCAGGAGCAAGCGCACCTGCACCACCGAGACCAGGAGATAGCGCCGCAATTGGTGCCAAAACCTCAGTAGCTGGGCATCTGCGAGTGACCGGATCAAAGATCGGATAAATCAGGAGCCGACCATCGCTAGTCGTTACCATGAGTTGATCTTGGGGAACTCCACCAGCAGGGTTGGCAACTTCAACGCAAACGGCACTTGAGATTCCACCAGCGACTGGAGCCGTAGCAAAAATTAAATCTTCTTCTCTGCCCTGGTTAAAGTCTGGGAATCCATCATCAATGTTTCCGTCTCTATCGGCATCTGACTTAGGATTACCGTCGTGACAAAAAACTTGGTCGTCCGAAACCGAGAAAGTCATTCCCTTATAGATGACTGGCGGTCGAAACTCTTTAGGGCTTGTACTTACTACTGAGGTGCCCAGTGAAGTGGCGTATGGCGCAGCCCAGGTCTGCAGAAGCGGCGCACCGGTATCGATAAAGGCACTGTAGTTCTTTCGCGATCCAGATCCGGTTTGAGTCGACTGGACGGAAAGGGAAACGGCATTGACGACAAACTTTGCAACCGTATTGGCATAAAACGTTGCCGCTGAATTTCCACCAGTTTGACCGGCTGGATCGGCAGCATAATACTCTCTATTGAGGTTCGAACCAACTCGGTTCAAACCTTCACTAATTCCTCGAGTGGTGATGATCATGTAGCCATCGCCAATTTTCGAGTAAGCAGTAGATGGTGGCAAACCAGTGCCAGCACCGGTCACAAATTTGAGCCTGCTGTATTCTCCATTGTTGCCAACGATGTTGTACATCAAAGGCTCCACCGGCAAAGCACCCTCCGTTGAGAGGTCACTTGAGGCCATGTTAAAAAGATTGGTCGGCTGCGTTGTGTACTGTGGACCGATGGTGATCACGCCTACTTCATTCGTAGTGAGCGATGATGGGTACCTAAGCAATGGACTTGTATAATCAGCCTGCGAAGTGGTTAGTGGCAACCCAGGAACATAAACCCGGTGCGATATTGGACCGCCTTGAGTCTGATCTAACCATCCATACGTATAGTCGATCCATAGGACACCGCCTTTGTCAACAAACCTTCTTAGCTTTTCTCGATCAGACGGATTGACCGACAAATTCGGAGTTGTAACTTGAAGAACTGCCACATCAAGTTGGGAGAAATCATTGTCAGTTAGCTCGGCAACATTGAGCCACCAATATCGGACCGTTCTCTTATTGACTGGAGCTTGTGCTGGTGGCGTATTTGCATACCGAGCCGCGAAAAATGGTCTTTCGCTTGCGTCGAGCCAACCTGGAGCCAACGGGTTGTAAAAATTCCAACCTGCTGGCTTAACGCTTAGATTTGAATCAAGATTGAACCAAACAAACGGTGCTGTCAAGGATTGCGATACGCCAGTCGCAAGGTGGTCCCCATTTAAATGCAAATACGCGGCCCGAATATCAACCTTTCGGAACGCGTTTCCTTGCTGTGCAACCGATAAGGCGGTTGCTACAGTAAGGCAGATTATTGACAGTAGTTTCTTCATTACTTAGATTCTCCAAAGAATGCGAGAGTTGGGCTCACCGGCAGCCGTGGCATCGGCGGCAA
The DNA here is from genome assembly GCA_043760685.1 of Armatimonadota bacterium. Lineage (GTDB taxonomy): Bacteria > Armatimonadota > Fimbriimonadia > Fimbriimonadales > Fimbriimonadaceae > Fimbriimonas. The sequence goes on from JAYUOQ010000058.1 coordinate 5,290, forward strand.
TTGGTAAGTGACTCCATTAAGTTGTGTCGTTCGAATCATTGCGTTTACGTTCGCAGGATTCGAAGCATCGGCAGTTGCATCAAAACCAAAGGTGCCGCCAACTCGACCAGTTGCCAACGATGTGTCGTAAGTGATGGTCAAATTAGAAGTGAACGGTCTTGTCGCAGGATTTGCCTTCGTCCATGGTGATACGTGGTTAACCGGAATAAACCTAGGCGCACCATTCACGGAGTTGTAGGCACCAGCTTGCTTTGTAGGCATCCAACCCCACTTCTTCATCCATTCCGATTGAGTCGAGATCGCAGGTGGCATATTCTCGGCAACCGAGCCAACAATATTGATTTTCACATCGATTGGCTCGCCATAAAACGGAGCGCTGGAAACTGCTCCAAAGTTCGTAAGTCTCTCTTGTGCAGCCGCGTCTCTTGCCTGAATCAACGTAGAACCGCCGCCTACTAATGTTGCAACTCTTGCTTCAAATGCATCGCGTCGATCGTTCGGATTCATGTTGAACCAGTCGCCAGGAATAACGAAGAAGGAACCTTCTTCAGCAAAGATCGAAGCTTCGATCTTGATATCCATCGGAACTGCGGCCGCTCTCGCCATCAGGTAGTTACCACTAGCTTGAGTGCCAAATTGGGTTAGGAACAGTTCAAGACTGTTACTTCCTTGCATCAACATTTCGTAGTTGTTGGTGTTAAACGTGTTGGTAAAGCGATTATTTGCGATGCTCAGCGTTGTAGCGGCTGGCGTAATAAGGGGCACATTTACGGTTTCAAACTTCGGTGCCTGTTGGAATGCATCAGTACCTAGTCCGTAGATGTTTCCGAACAAAGGAGCAGGGGCAGGATTGTTAATCGAAGCCCAAATGATCTTTGCCGAGTTTGTTGGCGAGTTCAAAACTTCAAACTGATACTGTTCGTTGCCGCCCAGAATTTGACTTCCTCGGTTAACATTCAATCCGTAAAAGGTGTTGGTAGGTCCTGGGTTTGTATATTCCAGGGCTTCCGTTAGCAACAATCCGGTATTGACGAATAAGCCTGTTCCATTTGGATCAAATGGATTTGCAGGATCAAACTCCTTGTATGTAAGGTTTGTTGGAACCCGGCTAGAAAATGGAAGCGTGACCGACAGATCAGCTGGATCGAAAGGACTCAGCCCGGTGTCGAAGTTCAATGTAGTCATTCCGTCAGGAGCGTTCAGCGTATCTGGACTATATCCACCAACACCAGCACCGCCTTGAGTTACCTGAGCATTTCGTTCAGTTGAAGGACCAAAGAACATCGTTGGGTTCAATGTCACGTAGTCCTTTGCCATCAGCATGATTGAAGACTTGCTGGCTCGAGTCAATCGATTGTTGGCAATAACGCCTGGGTAAGCAGAGGTCACATCGTTTGCCTCGACACCCTTCAAGATGCTGCCTTCAATGTAAACCGTTTTGTTTGAAACGACTGTTAGCTGGACGTCTGTAGGCACGATTCCTCGAACACGAACATTGCCTTCGAAGTAAAGAATGCCGTTGAAAACAGGTCCCTGATTAAAATCAGCTGGAGTGAGAGCATTATTGATTGAAGCAGACAATCCTGCCGTCAACGTGTTGATGATATGAATCTGAGCGTCAGTTCCATATCCAAGCCTGTAACGAATAGTTGTTAAACCACTATCAACTCCGTCAGCCCGTTTCCATGTCCTTTCGGTAGGAATTTGGCTTGGATGAGCGTTTCGTTGGACAACAAAGCCATCCTTGGTTAGAAGCAGGTATGCACCAACTGGAATATAGAACGGACCGTGCCATCCGGTTCGGAAAGTTGGATCTGATGAAGAGTCACCAAACGACCCTAGCCAGTCTTGAACGAGGGATGCATTGGCACCGCTTGCTCGTCGACCAGATTCATCGTCAGGAACTTGAAAATCAGAGCTGTTGTCACAGAAGAATCCTCCGCCGTGACCAAATATGCCGCTGTTTCCACCGGCACCAAGTCGTCCGGAATCCTTGGTCGCCGACAAATACCGATTGGTATTGGCACTTTCAGAACTATCCGAATTTGTTGCAATCGATGGCGATGCAATGTAACCAACGCCTCGAACAAAGTTAGCACCATCGGTTCCACTGACTCCGTCTCGGAATGTTCCTTCCAACGTGTTAAACGCTGGATTCAAGCTGTCCAAAACCATTGGCGTAGCCGGAGAAACTTGCCATGTCGAAGTGATTCTGTCCCACTTCGATTTGGTAATCGTGAGCGAAGAATTGGGCATCTGCTGGAAACTGCCGGAAGCAAGAATCGCGTCCCCAAAACTTTGGTTTAAGTTCGCTGTGACGGTGCCATAGAAACGGACATCTCCATTAGCTCGGAAAGATCCGCCGCTAGGAAATGCTCCAGCTAAAGCGCCAGCGCCAGTTGGAGTGAAATTGTAGGTCGGAATAACATCACCCATCTGGGTTGGAACAGTGACGGGTGTTCCTTCGATATTGGGAGTTTCTCGGTACCTAACAATGTCGTGCGAGAGTCCAAGTTCGATTGGCCGCGTCGATTTGTACTTATTGAATTCAATTCGACCATAGTCGATCAATCCAATTTGAGCCATCGCGATGAGCTTTCGACTCGAAGTCTCTTTGCCATCAAACTCCTTCATCTTAGCGTGCGCAGCATTGAATCCAGCTTGGTTTGCGTAGTTTTGGAACTGAGCAGTACTTCGAGCATTATTAAGTGTCGGGTCGTTTGGCAACACTTCGCCCTGACGACCAACTGATTCAATCACTAAGAAGTTTCGGGCCAGACCAGGATCTCGTAAGTAACCAACACCGGTTGAAGTAAAAATGCTTGGATCGCCCGGAGCATATCGAACTCTTACAAGCGCTCGACCTCCACGGTACGCGATGCGGAAGAAAGGCCCCAATCCATCTGGGCCACCTTCATCGGCTCTTACTGAACCAGGAAAAGCAAGGGCACCAGCACCACTTCGTGCCGGAGGTCGCAAGTAGAATGCGTCGGGATCGCGAGTAACGTCGGGACTTACCTGAGTCAAGGTTGTTGGAATACCTCGCCAGTCGGCACCTAACGTAGAATTCACTAATTGAGCATGGGCGAACCGAACTCCTGACTCAGCCAAGTCATTATTGATACCACGACCCTTCGCCACTGATGCTCCGCGGATGTTTCGACTTAAAATCGAAGCAAAAGCAGCACCAAGAATCAATAGGACGAATAGAACCAAGAGCGCTATGACAAGCGTCTGTCCGTATTGAAGTCGACGACTATGGTTTCTCGTTCTCATCTCTGATTACCTAATAAAGTTGCGTACATTGGCGGTTGCTTTCATCGTAACCGTCTGTGGGAATGGAATATCGGCTTGCGGGTAGTTTCGAATAGTCATGATCACCTGCATTAGCTGTCTTGTGTCGTACTCTGTCCGCACAACATCATCTGGAGTTGTGAATTGGAATTTGTACCCTACTCGTATTCGACCTGGAACAAGGTTTATAGTTCCCGGTAATTTCATAACTGCAGGAATTGGGACGTCTGGACTAGAGCACAGCTGAACATAGCCCGCCTTGTACCGTGGCTCTATGATCGCGCTGACAAAGCTCGTTCGGTCATAAATTGCCGGAGGCACTGGCAGTCCAAGCGCTGCCCATCCAGCTGCAGTTGGCGGAGTCAAATCTGCGTAGTTAATTCGATACTCGTTTGGTCCTGGCTCTCGATTGGTTCGATGATATCGAACTTCGTAGCCATTGTTGGAACCAGGATTCTGATCAGGACCCCAAATTTCTTCACTGCCTGGAACAATTCTCGCTCGGCCAAATTGACCAAGTGGGCTTGCCGTTCCATCGCCTTGAGGAATTGTTCTCAGATCAATAAACCGATGAGCGCCTCCACTATCCCCATATTGCCGTGGGATTCCATTTCTGCCTTTTTGAGCGTCAGCAAAAACCTTGTTGAAGACCCGGTTAATATTAAAGCGATTGAACGCTGTATCCCAGTAAGGAGCATCCGAGAAGACGCCGGCCACAGCCACGGGCACAAGGAAAGGGTCAGTAGAAGGCGTAAACGAAGTATCAGTGTTTGTCCAACCTGAAGCAACCGTTCCTTGAGCAGGACATTGTGGCAAGTTGAAATCATTGAGATCAAAGTTGCTAAACAAGTTTGCCGCCGCATTTGGATTCAACGTATAGTTTCCAACTTCACCAATATTGAAGCTTGCAATGATCTTTCCAGTTGTAGGATTCGTCGAGAACGGCATAAAGTTTGCGCGGAATACCGGGTTAGCCGACGTTAACCAGCCACTTGCTACATTCGCAGCATCAAGCCCAACGCTAAACGGATAGCGGCTTGTGGCATCATAACCTCGTCGTCTAAATGCATCTTCGTATGCCGTAATGTCAAACAGCTCGGTTCCGGTTCCAAGTTGGGTATCTGGCAAACCGGTCACCCCTGGTTGAACAAAGAAGATCGCAAGATTTGACGGGTCTCTTCGAGCAATCTGATACGGATCGGTGCTCTGCCAGTTCACGCCATAGGTGCGAACCATTAAGTTGCTCCACATCGTGAATTGACCTTGGAAAACTTCTGACCCAATTTGATCGGATCCTTCAGACTCGTTGCCTAAGGATGCCGCAACTTGAGCGTCTGCACCATCGCCCTCGACGTGAGATGGGCGGAACAAAACGAGAGGAGTTATCCGAGGTGACCAGACACCAGCGGTGTTGGTCATCTTAACCAAACGCTTAGTCTTGTCAAACTGAGGCTGAACCATGTCGTAGCGAGTGACTTCAGTTTCAATCTTCGCTACCCGCTTCCAATTTTGAACTCGAATCGCTTTGGCATCATTGTTAACCGGCGCACCAGCGGCGGCACCTGTTGCCAAAAAGAAATCAGCATCATCGTAGATTGGGTTACGATTGGTTCCGTCTGGAACTGCATCAAAAAAGTCGGTATTCACTTGAGGAATGAAGTTGCCACTTCCGGCTGGAACCTCAGTCATCTTCACTGGTTCAACTTCGGCCGAATAAAGAACGAAAAGGTTATCTCGTCCTCCGACTCTTGCCATAAGTAGACCGTCGTAAGGATTGTTATAATTGGCAAATGGGTTAGCCAGACCAATCCAATATCGCTTGATGGTTGTACCGGGAGCAAGTGGCAATTGCACTTGACCTGCAGCGGAACGAAGCGTCGGATCTTCTTTTCCAGTTGCAGGATTAATGAAACCACCACCAATACCCTTTTGCCCAACTTTCTGCGGAAGAACAATATCGAGCTTGGTGTAATTCATTCCAATCTTGACGAAGCCACCAAGGCTGGTTACTGGCGCGCCAGTATCATCAATACCGTTAATGGGGTTTGGACAAACAACACTGACCCGACCCGAAAGTCCTTCAACATCTCGAATAGCAGCCGCCTCTCCGATTTCTCGGGAAAGTCGCTCGGTCAAAATCCTTGCCTTATCTTGTGCATCTGAATAGGCTTGCGCCGTTCTAGTCGCCTTAAAGGTTTCAACCATCGGAACCGTGATGATGGTCAAGAGAATGGCGGTAATCGCCATGACCGTTATGAGCTCAATGAGCGTAAAGGCGTATCTTCGTCCGTTAATCATTGGATTGCTTCTCCTCGATGCAAGTAGGTTTCTCTGGAGCTTATGCCCCATTCTTTTGCCCAGTTGCCAAACTTGTTGGTTAGGTTGTCGGTCGTATTCGGGCTGAATGCAAAACCGCTGCTATTATAAAACGCTTTCGAGATAACCGACACTCCTCGAACATCGCCAACCGAAAAGGCCATTGAAGAAGGACTCGTCGTATCTTGAACGAAACTAACTGCCCCACCATCAATATCCCTTACGTCAATAGATGGCATTGGCTGAGTAATCGAATCGACTCCAGTCCTGAACTTAATCTGGAATTCAGCGCCTTCCAACAGTCGCTCTGCTCCACCAGCAACACGGTATCGAATTTTGCCAATCGAAACCTTTCGATTGGTATCCATGGCTGGGAAGTAAATTCGAGTTGGTTGACCGTTGAGCGGACCAGTTCCACCGACGTAGTACTGAGCCGCAGCCGGTGCTGCATACGTGAAATCATAGTGAGCCGCACTTCGGGTTACCTGGAGAGCCCATTCTTCTCGAGCCATATAGTAAGCCCTCAAAGCACGACCAGTCACATTGGTCAACACTATTGAGCCATCTGGCGTAGCGATCGCTTGAGTTAATCCGTTGGCGTCATTGTTATCAATATCGAACAGAGTGATATTGCCACCAGACTTGTCAATCTTCATCGTCGGCGCGCCGCTGTATTGCTCTAGCAGCTGACCACCAGTTGCAAGATCAAGAATCAGCATATTGTCAGCGTCAGTGGTGTTTGCACCAGGAACGGTAGTGTTATTGACAACAAAAACGTCTTCCATTCCCGCATTAGGCGAATCAGATCCAGCGATGATTGCGGCATGAGATGGAGCCGATAGACCGTCAGGTCCAGGAACCGAATTGGTTCGAAGTGAAGGAATAGCAAGCTTTAGCACTTTCGGCAAACCGGCAGGAGTACTGGTGCTTACCCGGAAGTCTTCATGAAGAATTCTCCAGTCCCGGACATCGTAGTCAATTCTGGCCACGTATGGCTGTCGAGTTGAACCAGCTCTCTCTTCGTATTTGCCAAACAATTTAGGGTTGAACAACAGCTCTCCAACCCGACCATTCAGAACTTTGTATTGAAAGAGGTCGTTTGCATCGAATGCCGTTGCCGGCGCCAATTGCGTGAACATGTGGGCAATCTTGAGTGAATCAACTTCAACGCTAATCAAGTTATCGCCAGCAGCCAAAATCCCAATCAATGGGGAGCTAACCGGGACAATCGCATATCCACCAGGCGTAGCGGCGATATTAACAGATACACCGTTAAGCCGACGAGTGAAGATGGAACCAGCATTAATAATGTTCGCGGTAATAGAGACTCGATAAGTCCCGGCAACTGCCGCCGGAAAAGCGATCTCAGCGGCCGATGAATTCATACCCATCACACCATATTCGTAATCTCGCATTCCCTGGTAGTCAGTGGCATTCTTAGCCACGCGACGATACATGTCTCGCCCGTAAACACTCAGTTGATTTGGAAGCGGCACGCCACCAATGTGATCGATCGGGCCAAATTCCAAGAGGGTAAGGCTACCAAATGGAGCACTTACCGAAGTCCCATCAGGCGACAAAAGCTTTGGAGCCGTTATCTTGTGAGTCTCACCAATAATTCTTCTGGTTGTATTCGCACCAGAAACCAATTGCCAAGCTCTACCTGCCTCTAAAGCCGTTCCGTTAGGAAGAATGGCCGTAACTGCTGGAGAATATTCAGTTGGAAGCCAAGTCGGATCTTCAACCGGCACGTAAATAGGTCCAACCAAGGTCATTCGAATAGGAACGACTTCGCCCGGAAGAACATCAGGTCTAGATTTCAATAATTCCTGATTGGATCGAAGAAGCCCGATGGCAATCGAGTTATTTCTTCCCTTATTGAGAATCTTGATGCCACCAGGAAAAATCTGGGCGATAGCAAGAATTCCTACTAAGAAGACTACGATGACGACCAGAATCTCGATGAGAGTCGTTCCGCCAAACCGGTTTAATTTACGCGCTGGAAAGATCATTGTTCTTTCTCCTAATTGTTAGGGAATCATTCGCCAAGATCGCTCAGACATCTGCTTTGAGTCAAGCGCTCGGGCTGAACCGCCGAGGAAGAGAACCATATCCTTGCTTCCGCCGTTGGTTAAGAAATTGTTTGTGTAGTCACGGTAATAGGTGTTCCAAGTGACAACCGTTGTGTCAGGAGGATCGGAATAACCGAGCTGACGAGGATCGTCAGTTGCATCTCCAGGGCCGACACCAAATTCAGACCAGAATAGCGTGTAGTGCAACTCGTTGTAAGTCACACCAGTCGAATATTTTGCCGGACCAACGTCATAGCCACTCACTGCATAGAAGCGACCAACAACTGTATCGGTCGTGGATGGCGAAGAATTAATATTTGGTGAAGCCGCAGGATCGTTCAAGAAGTACTCAGGAGCTCCGGTATAGCTCGAACCATACCGCTGTCGAGCTTGGGCAAGATCGTCAGCCGCAGAGATCACGCCGTCTGCATTAAGATCGAGTATAGGTGCTGAGCCGACTGCTCGATTATCAATTTGCGGCCAGGCAGCAGGAACCATTAAATTGCGGGCACTTCGGTTGAGGGAACCTTTCAAAGTATCAATGGAATCGATGCGCTTTGGATACATTGGACCCCGATACAAATCGGCAGGCACAACGGTAACGCCATTTTGGTAATCGTAAGGCGAAATGTAGCCTAGCAATGCCGGCGGATAGCCGCCTTGGTCATCCCGATAAAGCTGAACAGCCGATCGAATTGAATTCATGGCTGATAAATCTCCGCTCTTGTGAGCGTTCAGTTTGACTCGAGCAAAAACCGGAAATATAATTGCCGACAGCAAAGCAATGATCGCCATCACCGTTAAAAGCTCGATGAGTGTAAATGCGCGTTTTTTCATTTGTACCGTTCCCATACCCTCTTCCCTATCAGAGTTCGACTCAAGCGAACCCCATCCTGTTCCGTCGTTTCGCTTTTGTTTTGCGAATAGGCCGGAAGTCCTATCAATCTAATACTCGATTATGACGCCTAAACCTGGTCAAAATCTCAGATCATGTCCCGTTTAGAGTCCGAAGAACGTCATTCGCATATTGCGATAGTTCCGTTCTCATAAGCATACAGACAATTGCCCCAATTGCCAAATATGGCCCAAAAGGGATTGTTGACAAACTTGGTTGCCAATCGTCCTCTTCGACACTCACATCTTCGACTGGATATCCCATCTTTGCGTATATTTGGGGAAACCAAATTGCAAAGACATCGAAACAGAACAAATAAGTCATTCCGAGAATGAAAAGGTCTTTGATTGGCTCTGGCTCATACCCCTCGTCTTCGGTTTCCGCGGTTGCTTCGCCATCACCATTGGATGCGGCTAGCGCTTTCGCCTTTGAGTCCTTCATTGCTTGAATACCCATGAACAAAAGGCCAAATATGAGACCAGTGATGACCGCAATAATAACGTCAAACACAGTCAGCTGATATCCGAGAAGCGCTCCAACTCCTCGCATCATTTTGATGTCTCCATGACCCATCGCGTCTTTACCGAAAACAATTCTCCCAAGGATGGCTATTCCAAAGATGATTCCCCAACCCATCAGGTACCCAAAAATCATGAACTTCCATTCGTGGG
>JAYUOQ010000059.1:0-14510 GCA_043760685.1 Armatimonadota bacterium
GGCTACAGGCACAAAAATCTTCAGCCGATGCAGACTTAATCAACGCCGAAAACGGGTTTTCACTCTCGAAACAAGTTCTGAATTTGGTGATAAACCGGCCAATTGAATCGGACTACACAGTTGAAGGATTGGTAGGAATTCCTGCGGTAAAAACTCCGACAGACAAGCTTATTGAACTTGGTCAAGGTCAACGACCAGAAATGCACTCGCTGTCAAACACAGTCATTGCCCTCGGCGCATCAAAAAAGTATGCAGGGCAATCCATGTCGCCTTCGCTTAACTTATCGATTCAAAATAACCAAACCCTAGACCCAGTTGGATTGAACCCGCAACGGGAAGTAAATACGACTGTTCTATTATTCTCGGTTCCGATCTACGACTCGGGTATTGCCCGGGCAAAAATGAACCAGACGCAATCGACGATTAACCAGACCAAGAATAATCTTGATTTGCTTAAGCTCAGCATTTCGCAAGAGGTTAGGTCTGCGCTAACGAACATGTCAAATGCGATGGCTCGTCAGAAGGCAGCCATTGAGCAAGATGAATTGGCAAAAGAAGTCGTTCGGATCGCCAGAATTCGTCGGGACGCTGGTGAAGGAACGCTTTTAGAGATCATTGACGCAGAGACCCAATGGGTCAATGCTCAAAACAATCTAGTCAATTCGATGTACGACTATTTTCAGGCTTATACCGATCTTCAGCGAGCAGTTGGAGCGGACAACATCGAAGAAGCAATTAAACAATACGAGACAAATATGAGGGGAAAGAAGTGAGGAAGTTTAGTTTGGCGCTGGTCGCCGTAATGGTCGCATTTTTCGTAACAGGCTGTGTTGATCGTAAGGGTCAGCAGGCGGCTAAGGATACGTCGGAGATCGTCAATGATCCTCTTCGTGATGTAGCGGTCACTCCCGTTAAAGTTGAGGATATTCAGGAGCTTCTACAAGTTAACGGCGAAATTGTTACCAGCGACGATGCTCAGATTAGTGCCCAGGTTCCCGGAAAAATCCGTGCGGTCTACATAAGGGATGGCGATACAGTTTCTCAGGGTCAAGTTGTCGCAGCGATGGATTCCGATAACCTTCAACAACAAGCAAACCAGGCGCGGGCATCCCTCTCGAGTGCATTAGCCCAACTTTCACAGGCATCAGCAAATGCTCGCCTTACACCTAGCCGATCGTCGGCAGCAGTTCGCCAAGCCGAAGCATCGCTTCGATCAGCGAAGTCTCAGCTTCAAAAATCTCTGAATGGCGCCAGGCCAGAAGAGCGAGAGCAAGCCGAGAATAACGTTGCTGCAGCAAAGAGTAACTTTGAAACTGCCAAGAAGAATCTTGATCGAGTTAGGATTCTTGTCAAGGAAGGAGCACTTGCTGGATCTCAGCTCGACACAGCCATGAACACTTATGAATCAACCATGGCTCAGTACCAGAATTCGGTTCAAGCCCTGAAGCTGATTCAAAACTCGGTTCGACCCGAAGATATTCAAACGGCGAGAGAGCTGGTTAGACAAGCCGAGCAAGCCCTGGAATCTGCGAAGTCCTCCAAACGTTTGGATGTTGTTCTATTGGATCAGGTTAGCGGAGCCCGAGCTCAAGTTGATTCTGCGCGAGCTCAAGTGCAAGTAGCCGAAAAGAATCTGAGAGACGCTTCAATAAGAGCGCCATTTTCGGGAAGAATCTATGGTCGCCCACTTCAGGCAGGCGTTGTCGTTGGATCTGGAACACCGATTGCCCGCCTCGTTGGAGGCTCTGGCGTTTATTTTGAAGGTCAAGCTCCATCCGATAAGATTGACTTAATTCGTGAAGGAACCGGCGTCTCAATATCAGTGGACGGAAAGCCAGGAAGCACATTCCAAGGCAAAGTGGTTTCGATCAGTCCTCAAGGCGATAGCGTAGGTCGTCTCTTCAACGTTCGAATTCAATTTGCACAGCTTTCAACGGGGGTAAAGCCAGGCATGTTCGCTAATGGCTCAGTTGTACTCAATGAGAACAAGGGAGCTTTGATGGTGAGTGAGGAATCTGTGATCAGCCGAGATGGCATCAAGTACATCATGGCTGCCGAGGGAGTTGGAAGTGCCGCGAAAGCTAAGAAGATCATTGTTACCACGGGGATTAAGAAAGGCTCGATGGTTGAAGTGAAAGGAATTTCTAGTGCGACTCAAGTGATTTCAAAGGGACAGGGCGCCTTGGTTGATGGAACAAAAATTAGAGTTTCTCAACCCAGCAAAGGAGTGTAAGGAACAATGACAAAACTAGCACTGTCACGACCAGTTCTTATTTTTATCCTTGTCATCACGGCAATTTTAGTAGGAACCCTTTCGTTTAAGGGCATGCGGAAGGAAAACAATCCGGAAGTCAACTTTGGAACGATTACAGTCCAGACATCCTATCCTGGAGCCGGTCCTGATGACATCAACCAGTTGATTACTAGAAAGATTGAAGAAGCAGTTTCAGGTGTCAGTGGTATTCGAGAAGTGCAAGGAATATCCCAAGAAGGTGCCTCAGCAGTTGTTATTTCGTTAGAATTGGGTGTTTCTACTGATGTTGCCCTCAATGACGTGCGTACCAAAGTGGATTCGGTGGTTAACAGTCTTCCCAAAGATGCTTTAAAGCCAACCGTAACAAAATTTGACAACTCGGCCCAACCGATTTACAACTTAGCCGCTAGCAGCCCGAGCCTTTCCAGTAAGGAACTACGCGACTTGATCGAGGACAAGATCGTTGACAAGTTTAGTCAAGTTAATGGCGTCGCATCAGTCAATGTCAGTGGTGGCGATATCCGCGAAATCCAGATTCGCTTGAAGAAGGACAAGCTCCTTCAATACGGCGTTGGAGTTAGCGAAGTCATGACCGCCGTCCAGTACGCCAACGCGAATATTCCCGGTGGCAAAATTGTATCGGGTGGTCGAGACATATCTGTCCGGGTCAAGAGCGATTTCACCAGCCTCGACCAAATCAAAAAGATTGTTGTAAAGGTAAGTGACAGTTCAAACCCCAATGCAAAGGCTCGCCAGATCTATTTGTCTGAAGTCGCTGATATCCAAGACACGGTCAAAGAACGGGGAAGAATTGCTCGATTGAATGGTGATGATACAGTCGCTATTTCTGTTCAAAAAACAAAGGAAGGAAACACGCTTGAAGTTAACTCGGCGATAAAAGCCTTGCTACCGACGATCGAGAAACAATTTCCTATTCAATTCAAAACTCAATATGATGAGTCGATTTTGGTTGACGAATCTCTTAGTGACGTTACGTTTTCTTTGATCTTTGGAATCATTCTTGTCGCCTTAATTGTGTATGTCTTCCTCCATGATTTTCGTGGAACTTTGATCGTGGCATTGGCGATCCCGACTTGTCTCTTCGCCGCATTTATTGCGATGAAGGCGGTTGGCTTTACGGTCAACTCGCTATCGATGCTTGGCATGTCGCTTGCAGTGGGGGTTTTGGTTGATGACGCGATCGTTGTCTTAGAGAACATCTTTAGGCACCTCAAACTAGGTGAAGACCCTCGCGAAGCGGCAATTAACGGTCGAAACGAAATTGGTGTTGCCGCGCTTGCGATCACCTTTGCTGACGTGGTCGTCTTCCTCCCGATAGGCTTTGCTGGCGGCATTGCTGGTCAGTTCTTCAAGCCACTCGCGATTACGTATGTCTTTGCGGTTCTGACCTCGTTGTTCGTGTCGTTCACCCTTACTCCGTTGCTGGCTTCTCGCTGGTTCCGAAAAGGTGAAGATGTTGAGCAGCATCACGGTTGGTTTGCAACTTGGTTTGAAAAAGGATTTGGAAACCTAGAAAAGCGATATCGACGGGTACTTGAATGGTCATTAAACCATCGCTGGTTCACCTTCATTGCCGGTAACACCGTCCTGATCTCGGTCTTCATTCTTATTGCTGGTGGCGGTGTGAGCCAGGGTAAACCGATTGATATCAGTGGGGCAATCCAGATGGGAATTCCGCCGATGATGTTCTACATCATTCTGGGTGTAATCGCAACCATCTTTAATGCCATTTTCTACAGAAGGTTGACATTGAGAACAATATGGGGCGGGGCACTATTTGGTCTTGTATTCCCCTTTGTCGCGATTATCGGAATGTTCTACGGGCACTGGAAGAACGAGTCTCTGTTTAAGTTCGGCTTTTTGCCTCCGACTGATCCCACTCAAATCAGGGCTACGATTGAACTTCCGGTTGGCACTAGTTTGGCTCAAACGGACTTGGTGGCGCGTCAGGTTGAGGGTCACTTTATCAAGCATCCGGATGTCCAGTTCACGTTGACCGAGGTTGGTAAGCAGTCTGGATCTTCCTTCGGTGGAGATAGTTCATCTTCGAACTTTGGTGAAGTTACCGGAAAGCTTTATGACCGCCGATCAATCATTGATAAGCTATCCAGGAACCCAGAAAAGCTGCGCGATAATCGAGCCAATACTATCATTGCTGATCTTACTAAGGCAGTTGGAAAGATTCCTGGAGCGACAGTTCGAATTTCTGGTGTATCGAACTTTGCTTTTGGACGGGCCATTCAGATTGCCCTACGATCTGATGATCGTGCGGCTTTGACTAAAACAGCGGCAGACATCCGGGACCGCCTTGCAGGGGGAGCTATTCCCGGCGTCCTGAACCCGGACGTAAGCGTCAAGTCGGGTAAGCCCGAGCTTCAGATTAAACCTGATTACCGGAAGGTTGCGGATATGAATATGGATGCAACTGCCGTTGGTGCTGCGATTCGAGCCTTGTACCAAGGAAACGACGACAATAAGCTTCGAGTTAATGGTCGAGAGTACGGGGTAAGGGTCATGTTGGATTATGTTGACCGAGACAACCCTGAGACCTTAACTTCCGTGCCATTGCGCTTTAACCAAGGGCGACCCGTATACGTTGGTCAATTGGCGACGCTTGACGAGCAACCTGGACTGACAGCGATTAACCGACGTGACCGGGCTGAAGAAATTCAAGTTACGGCAGACATCTTGCCAGGATTCTCTAACGGAGTTGTTGTAGGAGAAATTGCAAAGTGGGTTGAAAAAGAGAAGCTGGTACCTGCGAATGTAAAGTTTAAGATGCTTGGCGAGCAGGATGCTCAGCAGCGTGAATCAGCCTTCTTGATGGTCGCATTCGCGATCGGAATCTTTGCGGTTTATGCGGTTCTTGCGGCACTCTATAACAATTGGTTGTATCCGATGATCATTCAGCTGGCTCAACCGCAGGCGATGGTCGGTGCATTGTTGGCATTGATTCTTACCGATCAATCATTTAGTGTTATTGGCTTTTTGGGAGTCATAGCCTTGGTTGGTTTGGTTGGCAAAAACGCGATTCTCTTGGTTGACTTTACGAATACACTTCGTGAACGCGGCAGGAATCGACACGACGCAATTGCAGAGTCCGGCCCTACTCGACTACGCCCGATCATGATGACAACTCTAGCCTTGATCTTTGGATCGCTGCCGGTTGCCATTGGTCTTGGAAGAGGATCTGAGTTCCGACAAAGCATCTTCATCATCATTCTTGGTGGAATCATCTTGTCTACCTTGTTGACCTTGGTGGTCATCCCTGCGTCGTATACGATCTTCGATGACTTGTCGAACTTGTTTGCCAAGTGGATGAAGAAGCCAATGCCGTTCGGTGGTCCTGATGGATTCAAACCTGGTGCTGGTCCTGTGGATGATCCAGTCGCAGTAGAAGCAACAAGCTAGCTTAAGTACGGTGTCTTTCCGTTGAAAAAACGGAAAGACACCTTCATGTCAGCCGGCGAAATGTTTTTCCAGATTCTCCTATCAATTGGTATTTTCCTGCTGTTTCGATGGGCAAAGGGCCTTCGGAATTCATGATATTGAGAGTGGGCTTTCAGCTCTCTTAGCTTTTCGCAAACAATGCAGGACTTCCACCGGTATGCCAAAAACACACACGGCCTTGGATTTCACCGCTTTGTGCCATCTCAATTAGTCCGTGGAAGGCTTTGCTCGAGTAGACCGGATCAAGGAAGATTCCTTCCATCCGGGCAAGCTTTTCAATTGCGACTGTACCACCTTCGCTTGGAACTCCATATCCGGGACCAACGAATCGAAGATCAAAATCAAAATCCTCGGCGGTTAAGCCAAGATTCATGCCGGTGATGTCGTCAATTCCTTTTGCTAAGGTGGCAAATTCGTGGACCATTTCCGGTTCAGGATCACAGGCAACGCCACGAAAATAGGTATTGGTACCTACAAAGGCATAGGTTAGCCCAGTTTGAGTAGAGCCGGATGAACTTGCTCCGATGACCAAGTCAAAATTTGGATCCTGATTGAGTAACTCGAGTCCCGCCTCATAAAAGGCGTATGCACCTTGGGGTGAACTTCCGCCAATTGGGATTTCGTAGACCGTTTCTCCGGTCTGACGACATTCCTCGGCTACCCGTTTGGTTTCGTCGAACATGGTGTCCCAGGTGCCATTTGGCATCACTCGAATATCCGCCCCAAGCAGGCGGTTCAGGAGGATGTTGCCTCCTTCGGGTTCAAGTCCTCCACCAACTGGTTCAAATTCGTAAGGCAAAGGCATGACAACGGCGATGAACTTGACGTTGAATCGTGAGCATGCCGCCGCGAGTTGACGGACAAAGTTTGATTGGGCCGCTCCACAAGTGATGACGGTTGTGGCACCTTGTCTTAGTGCTTCACCCATCAGGTATTCAAGTTTTCGCCCTTTGTTGCCGCCCATGGCAAAGCCAGTAAGGTCATCCCGCTTCATCCAGAGGTCAATGCCCAATTCTTCCGACATTCGATCAAGTCGATGGATAGGAGTTGGCGCCAGAATCAGGCTAACTTTTGGAAGATTGATCGAGGCTGGCACTTGTCAGTATTGTGACAGATGGTTCATTCGTCCGATACAATGAAGATATATGTCGAAGCGAAAGAAGATTGTCCGTGGCACCCTGCTAGTCGGGGCGGTTGCCATTATTGGTGGCTCGTTTACCCCCCAGGGCAAAGCAATTCGGTCGATCGTTGCGACCCTTACCCAAAAAGACATTTCGGGGACCGAGGCGTATAAAGGTGATATCAAAGATCGGCTGAAGGCGATGCAAACCGCCGCCGAGCTCTTCCAGTCTTCCGAGGACTCATATCCCAAAGCGGAGAAGTGGATGGATGAGTTGTTGATTCGACTCCAAACCCAAAACCTGAAAAAAGGTGAAGCAGAAAGGAAACTGAAGCGACCGGATATCGAGATGAACCCTGATCAGTACGGATTTGCGATGAATTCTTCTGTTGCCGGAAAGTATAAAGGCGACATCAAGGACCCCAATACAATTATGATTTTCGAATCAACTGACACCAAGAAGAATGCCATTGGTGATCCGAAGACAGAAGGAAAGACGGGCGGAGAAGGGATCACAATTTCTGGTGAAATTGTCAAACTTTGAAGAGAATCTGGTGAGCGATTTGACCGTAGAACGTCTTTGTAAAGCGGTACAATAGGAAGGCGGCAGGCAACCCCTGGCGATCCTTTCAACGGCGAAATGGATAAGCGATCTATGTCAACAATTCAGGCATCTAACGTGCTCAATAAACTCGACTTTCTCAAGCTCATGATGGTGAGCCGTGAGGGAGACCGACGTGAGGGCATTCTTCTTCGACAAAGCAAAGGCTGGTTCCAAGTATCCGGCATGGGGCATGAAGCCCTTGGCGCGATGGCCCTAAGTTTGCGCGAAGACGACTATATTTACCCTTACTATCGTGATCGTGGTCTTATGCTTGCGCGTGGACTCAGCAACTACGAACTTGCTGTCGCTTATTTTGCCAAGCGAGAAAGCAGTAGTGGTGGTCGGCAGATGCCCGGTCACTATAGCAGTCGAAAGCATAACGTGGTTAGTGTCTGCACGATCACGGCAGCGAATCTTTTGCCAGGTTGCGGTACCGCATGGGCGATGAAGCTCGATGGCAAGGATTCTGTTGTTGTTGTAACTGTCGGTGACGCCTCTTCGCGCCAAGGAGAATTTTTTGAAGCCTGGGCGTTTGCTGTTCAGGAAAAGCTCCCGGTGGTATTCATCGTCGAGGACAACAAGTATGGAATCTCGACTCCTACAGAAAAGTTTCTTCCGTTTCATCTAGATCTGCTTGATGAAAACGCCTATGTTAAGGTCGACGGTCGCCAAGTAAGCGAAGTATTTGAAGCAGGCAAGAAGGCGATTGATAAAGCAAGAAAGGGCGATGGGCCAACAATGATGTGGGTTGATCTGGATCGATTATCATCGCACACTTCCTCCGATGACCACCGTGTTTACCGTGATCTAGACGAAATTGAGGAAATGACTCATCGAGACCCAATCCGGTTGCTGAAAGAAGAGCTGATTGCAGAGGGCGGTCTTACCGAGGAATCATTCTCGAAATTGCAAGACGAAGTGGTCGAAATGGTCGACAAGGACTATTTAGCCGCTGAAAAGTTAGATGATCCGCTCGCGTCTGAAGTCTTGAAAGATTGCTGGGGTGATGAAAGGGTTGCTGAGGCTCCGCCGGTAACTCCAGGTCGAATGACCATGGTTTCCAGTATCAATACAACTTTCCAAAAGGCTTTGGAGACCGATCCGAAAATTGTTTTCTTTGGTGAAGATATTGAAGATCCCAAAGGTGGTGTTTTTGGAGTAACCAAAGGACTCAGCGAGTCCTTCCCCAAGCAAGTATTCAACTCTCCTCTGGCCGAAGCTACCCTTATGGGTGTCGCAATCGGAATGGCCGCCTATGGTTGGCGACCGGTATTCGAACTTCAGTTCATCGATTTCATTTCCCCGGGCTGGAATCAGATCGTGGCGAATATGTCTACGCTCAGGTGGCGTTCATTTGGTGAGTGGAAATGTCCGATCACGATCTACGCTCCGTACGGCGCATATTTACCCGGTGGTTCTTTGTGGCACAGCCAGTCAAACGAGGCATCGTTGGCTCACGTGCCTGGAATCCGCGTCGCAATCCCGAGCACTCCTGAAGACGCGGCGGGAATCCTTTGGTCCAGCATCCATGGCGACGATCCATCGTTTGTCCTTATTCCGAAGCACATTTTCCGAATGCAGCGCGAGGTCACCGATATCAAGCCCGTACCATTTGGCAAAGCTCGAATTGTTCAAGAAGGCAGCGACGTAACCATCGTAACTTACGGAAATACGATTGAACTCGTAGAAGAGGCGATTAAGCAATGCGGCAATGTCTCGTGTGAGATCATTGACCTACTTTCCATCGTTCCCTGCGACTATGAAACGATTACCAATTCAGTCGATAAGACTGGACGATTGGTTGTGGTTCACGAAGATACCAAGACGTGCGGATTTGGCGAGAGCATCATTAGCAACATGGTGAGTGTGCCGGAAAGGTTCAATTTGTTGTTGTCTCCTCCTCAGCTAGTTTGTCGAGATGATGTCCACGTAGGATATAACCCGATTTACGAGTACGCCGCTCTGCCAGATATTCAGCAAGTCATCGACGCGATCAATGTTGTGATGGAATAGGAATAGTCGGCGATCTTCTAAAGGCGTTGTCTGAAATTATGTTCGTCTCGATCCATAGATAGTTGTTGGTCGGAGCCAGGCGGCTCATTTCTGCATCTTTCTTACTACACCAAACGTACTGAATCCCGATGGTAATCGTACAGTCGTTAGTCAAATCCTTCGGCGCTTTGAAAGCGGTCGATGGAGTTAACTTCGAAGTCAAGAAGGGAACTTGCTTTGGGTTACTTGGTCCAAACGGCGCAGGGAAGTCTACAACTATTTCGATGATAGTGGGTACTTTAGTCCCAGATTCCGGACAAGTCACTATCGATGGTAAATCGATTGCTGGCGAAACAGATCCATTACGTCGAAAGATCGGCTATGTGCCCCAAGAACTTGCCATTTTTGATGATCTGAATTCCATCCAAAACTTGTCGTTTTTTGCTTCTTTGTACGGGATGACAAAACCGGAGACGGAAGCAAGAACAAAAACTGTTTTAACGATTGTTGGTCTCAATGACCGAGCGACCGAGCCAATCAAGAACTTCTCTGGCGGTATGAAGAGGCGATTGAATATAGCGATTGCGCTGATCCATAGTCCTGAACTATTGGTTCTTGATGAGCCAACGGTTGGCGTAGATCCCCAAAGTCGAAATGCAATTTTCGACGTCCTGGAGAAACTGAAGACCAACGGAATGACCCTCATTTACACGAGTCACTATATGGAGGAAGTTGAGCGGATGTGCGATCAAATTGCCATCATTGACCACGGGAAAGTGATGATGCTAGGGACGCTCGAAGAGCTTTTAGAGACCCTGCCATCGCGCTTTCAGCTTCGGTTCAGCTTTGCAGATCAAGAAACGGCGAGTCATGCCGAAACAGTGTTAAGCAAAGCCAAGATAGGCACTATTTTTCGCAATGAAAGAATGGTTGAGATTTTGCCTGAGAAGAATGCCAAGGCGATTGTTGACTCGGTCAACGAACTTCAAAAAGCCAGTTTGGTTTTTGATGACATGCGTGTTGAACGAGGCACATTGGAAGAGGTGTTTCTCAAGAGCACTGGGAAGTCGCTGAGAGATTGAATACGGTGAATAGCATGTTAAAACACATTGTAAGCATTGCCAAGAAAGACTTTCGGCTCTTTACGGCTGACCGAAAGAGCATGATCACAAGCTTTATGGTCCCTATTGCCATTGCCAGCTTCTTTACGATGATCATGAGCGCTGGCGAAGGAGATCAGAAACCAACCAGGATTCCCCTATTGGTCGTTAACGAGGATAGTGATTCGATGACGAAAGTCCTAGTTGAGAAGCTAAAAGCAAGCGAAAATTTGACCGTTGAAATTGTTTCGAGAGATTTCGCTAAGGAGTCGGTAACAAAGGGCCAAAAGAGTATCGCGATCGCATTTGGTAAAGGATTTGGAACTCAAGCAAGGAATGCCCTTTTCGTTGGTACGCCAGCAAAGCTCGAGGAGTTTTACGATCCAGGAAAGGCAATTGATCGCCAAATTGTTCAAGGCGTGATCATGCAAGTCTTGATGCAAGAAATTTCTAAGGCAGGAATGTCGGGCGATGGTGCAAAAACGAATATGGAAGCCGCCATGCAAAACGAAGCTGATCCAAGTCGAAAGTCAGCATGGGGAGATTTTCTGAGTTCATGGGAAGCTTTAGACAAAACCGGAGCAATGACTGCAACCGGTGGATCAGGCGGAGGAATGAATCAGCCATTTGAGATATCCGCTTCCGCCATGACTGCGTCGAAGGACGCAAATGCCGAATCAAATGCCACCCGCGGGCACATTTTTGCCGGTATGGCCATCCAAGGATTGCTGTTTTTTGCCATAGATGCCGCCATGGCACTGCTGAGAGATCGTCGAACAGGAGTATGGACCCGAATGAAGGCTGCACCGGTTTCTTCGATGTCGCTCGTACTCGGTAAGGGACTCGGTTCTTGGTTTATCGCTCTACTAATTTTTTCCTTTGTGTTGGCTTTCGGGATGCTTGCGTTCGGATTTCGAGTTTATGGAAGCTGGATAGGACTCACTCTTGTTGCAATCATGTCAGCTCTCATGACTGCAGCATTTGGTTTGTTTGTTGCCTCCCTCGGTAAGACCGAAGCACAAAGCAGAGGAATGTCGGTGTTGGCGGTTCTCATGATGTCCATGCTTGGCGGAGCTTGGTTCCCAACCTCAATGATGCCCAAAGTTGTTCAAACTATTTCCGCGGTAATTCCTGTACGCTGGTCTATTGAAGGAATAGATGCGATGATGTACCGAGGCGCAGGACTAAGCGCCGCAGTTGTGCCTATGGCTGCATTAGCTGGCTTTACGGCCCTGTTTGCCGGAATCGCAGTTGTTCGGCTTAGAAAGGTTTGAAGCTTGTGAGACCACTACTCTGATTTTGCCTTACCTAGTACACTAAACAGGTGTGTGGAATCGCTGGATACGTCGGACCAAAGAACGCAGTTGACGTCGTTTTTGATCAACTAAAGCGTCTTGAATATCGAGGTTATGACAGCGCGGGAATCGCTTACCTAGACAACGGTAGTATTGCCGTAACCAAAAAAGCTGGCAAGTTATCCGAGCTTGGTAAGGTACTTTTTGATTCACCGAAGCAGGCGGATTTAGCTATTGCCCATAGTCGTTGGGCCACTCACGGCGGTCCGACGGACGAAAATGCCCACCCACACTATGATCGCTTTGAGCGGATCGCGATTATCCATAACGGCATCATCGAAAACTATCTTGAATTGAAAGCCGATCTAGTTTCCCATTCCCATAAGTTTTTTTCTCAGACGGATACTGAGGTCGCGGCCCACGTGATTGGGCGAGAGTACTCCGATGGAGTTCCCTTAGAAGAAGCGGTCAGAAAAGCGGTAAAGAAGCTTAGAGGGGCCTATGCCCTCGTTGTGATGAGTGTTACTGAGCCGGGCAAGATTGTCTGTGTTCGCAATTCGTCTCCATTGGTTCTTGGCATAGGGATTGGCGAAAATATGCTTGCTTCCGACATTCCTGCACTCTTGCCTTACACGCGGGAAGTTGTAATCATGGAAGAGAACCAAATTGCAATCCTGACCAAAGAGCGAATCAGACTCATTGATGGAGATGGCAAAGAACTTCCCATCGTTCCAATGCACATTGATTGGGACGTTGACGCCGCCGAACGCGGCGGATATGAGCACTTCATGCGAAAGGAAATTCACGAGCAGCCACAGGTCATGCGACAAGTTGCAGCTGGACGAATTGACGAGAAGGGCAAAGTTAGACTTGATGGAATCTTTGGGGACCATGTTTGGACAGAGATCGACCGAGTTAACATCATCGCGTGTGGGACTGCCTATCATGCGGGTTTGATGGGCAAGCATCTCTTTGAGAGTGCATTGCGACTGCCAACTGACGTCTATTTCTCCTCGGAGTTCCGATACGGTGACCCAGTTTTGTCTCCGAAATCACTCGCAATTTTTGTCAGCCAAAGCGGCGAGACCCTCGATTCCCTTGCCGCGCTACGCCTCTGCAAACAGAGAAGGATTCGGACCCTTGGAATTGTTAATGTCGTTGGCTCGGCAATCTCCCGAGAGTGTGATCGAACGATCTTTACGCAAGCTGGGCCAGAAATTTCCGTTGCCAGTACGAAAGCGTATACGGCTCAGGTGATGGTTTTTGCTTTGCTCGCCCTTTACATTGCCCAGGTGCAGGAAGTGCCGGGTGTGAGAGTCGATGAATGGGTCTCAGAAATCGGTCGAATGGATGAGCTCATGGCAGAGTGCTTGAAGCTTGAGCCACAGATTGAGAAGCTTGCCGAGGAATACAAAGATATGCCGCTATGCTTCTTCCTCGGGCGTGGCGCCGATGCATTTGTCGCGATGGAAGGGGCTCTCAAGTTAAAGGAGATTGCCTACATCCCAACCCAGGAGTATCCGGCCGGGGAAATGAAGCATGGACCTTTAGCCCTAGTGACAAATGAAGTCGTTTCAATCTTTGGGGCAACTGACCCGAACATTCGAGATAAAGTGTTGTCCAATATTAAGGAGGTTCAGGCTAGGGGAGGAAGAATTATTGCCATTACAACTGCGGATGACGAAGTCATGGACCAAGTTGCGGAGCATGTTATCAAAGTTCCGAAGACAAAATTCGAATTTCTTAACGCACTTTTGGCAATAATCCCGTTACAATTGTTTGCATATCACGTTGCGAAGCTGAATGGTTGCGATATCGATCAGCCTCGTAATCTTGCTAAATCAGTTACGGTTGAGTAACGACGGTCAAGGAATTGACCAACAATATTTTAGGGCTCGCTGTTGAGTCTTTGGCATCGTTGCCATTTTTTGAGGCTAGGAAGTTATGGTTCGTGCTACGGGAAAAGAAGCAGTCGCAGTTGAGGGCGAATTAAGTTTAGGTTTGGCTTCGTCAAACTCGAAAGGATATTTTCGGGTCAAGCGATTGCTTGATATCTTGGGATCATCCATTTTGCTTCTCTTGATGCTAATGCCATTCATTGTCATTGGAATCATCATCTATCTTTTTTCACCTGGACCAGTCGTATATAAGAGCCATCGATACGGGCGCGACGGAAAGGTTTTCCATTTCTTGAAGTTCCGAAGCATGTACGTTGACGCCGACAGCAAGCAAGCTGAATTTGAAAAGGAGCATAACGAAAAAGACGGCGCCATCTTCAAGATGAAGAATGACCCACGAATCACTCCGATTGGTCGATTTATGCGTCGATTCAGTATTGACGAATTGCCTCAGCTGATCAACGTTTTTCTCGGCGACATGAGTTTTGTTGGACCAAGACCGTTGCCGATTCACCAAGGCGACAAATTAACCGAGTCTGAGAAGCGAAGAATGGATGTTCCGCAAGGAATGTCCTGCTATTGGCAGGTTATGGGCAGAAGTGATCTAAGCTTCGCCGAAATGATTGAATTGGACTTAAAATATGCTTCTGAAATCGGATTAGGAACTGATGTAAAGATCATTTGGCTCACTCCAGTTGCGGTTTTAACGGGCAAAGGCGCGTACTAAGTTCGCCTTCAGGTGTAAACTACAGGCAATATTAATAGTTTTTGGTCTT
>JAYUOQ010000060.1:0-2068 GCA_043760685.1 Armatimonadota bacterium
TCGCTTCCGTTGGCATAGGTGAAGTCACCTTGAGCATTGAGGCAGAATATTCTTCCTTGCTCAGTTGCAACGATGACCACGTCAGTAGGAAGTCCAGCAATGATTAGGTTTGCCGATACAACCGATGAAATATTGCCCAATTGGCTCGATTTAGGAATCGTGGCAGGGTAAGTCTCCGGATAAGTCCATCGACGGAACGTTGAACCCTTGCCGCCGGCAAAGTCTCCTCGACCTTCCATCGCGATGCTATAAACGCGACCATTCTTGCTACCAATGACCAAGTAGTCACGAAGAACTGGACCTCCAGGCGTCGTTACCGTCATTCGTTGAACAACTGCGGTACTCAAGTCAAAATCGACTGGCATTTGAGCCTCAAGAGTATCAAGCTGACCATCGAATCTTTGGTATACACCAAGGACATTCGGGTCGGTTGGATCTTGTCCAGGTTGCAAGTTTGGATCACTTGCGTCATCGGTCGATGTCGGATAAGTCCAATAATTTGTGGTTGTCCCGTCTCCGTTACCATTAGCGTCAACGCAATGAATACGTCCTCGCTCATCGGCAATCAGCACTACATTGGTATCAACTGGTGGTAGTCCTGGACCAGGTCGAACTAAGGCTCTAGCGTGAACTGGAGTTGATTTGATCGTTGTTCCTTGGGCACCTACGAATCTGAATTGATCAACATAAATGTTCTTACCAATATCAGAAGGATTTGTACTCAAATTTTCCATTCGAACAGAAAGCTGAAGACCCGCCGTATTTGAGTGGATATATCTTCGATTTCCAATTTGCTTCCATCCTGGAGGTCCATTCAAGTTTATGGTAAACCGGCCAGCCGAAACTCCACCCTCAAAGACTTCGTATTGGGCAGATCGAGCATATGCAACCGGTGGAGCAACGACGTCTCCTCCGACATACATAAAGATTTGGTAGGAACCGTCGGTAAGATCAGTTAACGGGCTAACTAAAACGTTTTCGGTCGCAACGGGGCTTGTGACAAGTGTCTTCAAGTAAGAGCCACCACGAGCGTTCGGGTTGTCGACTGATGGAGTAAACCCAACCGTAGGTGTAAATCGGACACTTGTGTTATCAAAAGCCAGAGTTGTTGGACCATCTTCTGACGGGCTATATTTCCATCGCTCTTGTCCAGTGTTATAGTTGAAACTGCGCACTATGGCATTGTCAATCGTTTCTGGTTTTGCCCGGAAATCTGTCGAGGTGACGGAAGGAATTGTCGTTGGGTCAATAATTCTCTCATTGATTCCGTTCGTTACTCGTACGTCAAGACCACCAAAACCTGCCGATGTTGGAGAAGCGATATAGTTGTCAGTTTCAGCAGAAAACATTGCTGCGTCGGCAAAAACCGCAAACCGGCTCGCTGGGTTACCTGCATTAACGGTTTCCGTCAATTGGTCGGTGCTATCTCGAGAAATTGTATTGAACAGTTTGATGGTGATCGGCCATGGATTTGCTCCGTTCAACCCTGAATATTGGAATAGCTGATTAGTTGGCCTTCCTCCATTTCCGAGTCGAACCCATCCGCCACCGGAGGCTTCGGTGTCAACTACGTCAACATACCTTTGGCCGATGCCATAAGTGATTTCGTATGACCAATATCGAGGTCTTGGCATTGGTACGCCGCCAGGCGACACTAAGCCAATCGGAATCCAAACGTACAACGCGTATCCCTTAGGATTTGGATCATTGGAGACGACGTAAGTTGCGCCAACCAATGTTGATACTCGTGGTGAAAACGTCCAAGAGAATGTACTGAGGCTGGCTGGGACAATTGCTTGTCGAGGATCTTGGTTTACTCCACCAAGAGACGCCGTAGCCGGGGTCCACAAATGTCCAGGATGTCGAAGTCCAGGATTTCGTTGTTGAAACGGTACAGCATTACCGAGGTTGATATTTCTTCGAATTGAAAGGAGAAATGGCGATTTGGCTTCCTCAAATTCATTGGGTGCATTCCAAGTACCGGTAGAGGCAACATTACCGTTAGGAAGGGGATCATAGGGACCAACATTATTTCCGCTTACATCTAGATTGACAATTGAACCAAAAA
>JAYUOQ010000061.1:0-2067 GCA_043760685.1 Armatimonadota bacterium
GGCCAAAGGCGTAGTTCATCGCCATAAACTTTGCTGACGCTGTACCGCGTGAGCCGGTAATGACCGTTCCGTTGATGACGTTGTTTCCCGCACTAAGGGCAACTCGAACGAATTTGAATCGACTACTGCCAATGTTTTGCCAGCCCGTGATGGCAATACCGTTCAGCTTAATCGTGGTCATCTGGTGATCATGGGAAACCAGAGTGACGTAGTGCCCGTCAAAACCATCGCCCGCTGCCACGACAATGTTGCAACTTGTTTGCCAGTCATCAATGTTTGATGTTGGCATGGTGATCATCATAGGATCTCCGACTGTCAATGGGTCGCCATAAATAAAGTCACGATCTTGACTTTGCGAAAGCTGCATTCCTTGAATCGGTTTATTCGCATTCACTAGGATTGGTGAAGTGGTTTCAATTTCTACAAATTGACCAGCATTGAGGGTGTAGTTTGAAACGGTTCCGGTATCGCCTTCGGTTACGGTAATGGTCGTTTGGTTTCTAGCTGATGCTAACCGAAATTGCGCGTGAGGATGGTTAGCGAAGGGGACGCCAACATAATCGTATTGCCACCTGTCGAACGGTAACAGTTGTTCTTCGAGTGGATTTGCGGCGGCATAGAGGTCTTGTACCCTTGTTCCTTGGCAACCACTGACGACGCCAATTGGCTTGTTTGATTTAACAATGGTTCCAGTCAAATCTCCGTAAAGAGCCTTAAGAAGGTAGGTTTCGCCCCGTTGTAGCGTTACTGCAAACGGCACGTTTGCCGGCCGATTGCTACCGCAAAGCGTGGTTGGCTTAATGGTTACGAGAGTGTTGTCGTCAGTGGCGACAAAGGCAAACTGACTTTTGAAGCTCGAACCGCCATTGTAGTTGGAGGTTACATACTCGGTTCCGAGAATTGTGTTTGGCAAGACCGACCAGCTCTCGGACTCGGTTTGGTTGTAGTCTACAAACTCGACATTCACCGCATTGTCAGAAGTAACTCGGTAAGAGTCTTTACTCACTTGGTCGCTGATGAGCAGGCGTCTGAGACTAGAGAGTGAGACCATCGTTGAACCACCGGTTGGAACGGTGAAGGGAACGCTGTCGCCAGTTTCTACGGTAGTAAGAAGTCCAGTAGCCCCACTCGTAGAGGAAATTTTTAGTTTTGGACCTCCCTGGCTGGTTATTGCACCATGCATGTTATCTGGGATAACTACATAGAAATCGTTGCCTGCGTATCCGGCCGGGATGACGGTCGATGAGTAAGTCGTTTGGGTTACTTGGTTTGAGTCGGTGGACTCTCCTGCACCGTTAAAGGCAGTGACTTTGTAAGTGTAGGTCGTTGAGGGAAGGAGGGGGATATCGGAGTAGGTGGTGACATTTGCGCCAACGGAAGTAACGGGGGTCCAAGCTCCTGCACCCTGCGAACGATAGATGTTGAATCCGCCTTCGGTGAGCGAGTTGTCAGTCCAGGAGAGGTTTATTCGATTGCTGGCGGTTGCGGTAGCCGTAAGACCTGTTGGTGCATTTGGGGCAATTCCGGCAGAAATGACATCGAACAGTGCGCTCTTGGAAACCGAACCGGTAAATACGCCCGTAGTCGCCTTTCTCGGTGGCTTTGTAGTTGAAGATTTGACAGCTTTTGTTGCAGGGGGCAAAGTTCTTCCGGCAAAGTCTCTTTGTTCGTTGACAAGCGCTGACATTTTTGCGGCTCTCGCGGCGGGGGACAAGCCCCTAGTGAATGAACCTCCTGTACCGGCGAATCTTACTTTGTAGCTTGCTCCAACCACAGATGCTAACGGCGCTGTTACGGTAAATGTGTCGTTGACGACTACGACGTTCCAGCCGTTGGCGGTCGAATCTGTTGCGATAACGCCTCCAACAGGATTGACAATATCCCAAGCATCGTTGACTCCGGCTGGAGCATCGGTGCCGGTACTCAGAAAGCTTGATGTTCCGCCTTGCTGAATTGTTGGATTTCCTCCACCTTGGAATGCAACCCCGATTGCGACGAGAACCATCAGCAGGAATATGCTGAAAATTGCTCCTCGCTTTATAAAGGCACGTACGACGATGTTCTTGT
>JAYUOQ010000062.1:0-5135 GCA_043760685.1 Armatimonadota bacterium
TGATCTCTGAGGTTCTTGAGTCCAACGGTTCTACCTCCATGGCTTCGGTCTGCGGTTCAACTTTGGCTCTCATGGACGCCGGAATTAAGATAAAAGCACCAGTTGCTGGAATTGCAATGGGCCTTATGTCCGACGGTAAGGAATTCAAAGTCCTCACCGACATCATCGGAATGGAAGACTTCTGTGGAGACATGGACTTTAAGGTCGCTGGAACCCGAGCAGGCATCACGGCTCTTCAACTCGACACGAAACTCGACGGAATTCCCGACGATGTTCTTGCCCGAGCATTGAATCAAGCCCTTGGCGCACGACTCGCAATCCTCGATGTCATGGAAGCAGAAATCAACACTCCTCGAGAGACGGTTGCTGATACTGCTCCACAAGTCACGACGATCCAAATCAATCCTGAAAAGATTGGTGCACTCATCGGACCAGGAGGAGCGATGATCAAGAAGATCACCGCCGAATCTGGTGCGTCACTAGACGTTCAGCAAGACGGGCGAGTTTTGGTCGGATCAAGCAGCGCAGAGCAATCCGCAAAAGCGATCGCAATGATCAAGGATGCGGTTGGCGATGTCGAAATGGGCACCGAATTCACTGGCGTCGTAACCCGAATCATGGGTCGCGGCATCTTGGTCGAGCTCAGCAACGGCAAGCAAGGCTTTGTTCCTAAGGAGCAAATCACTCTGAAGGAAATCGGACGAATCGAAGAAGTTGTTAACATGGGCGATACGCTCAATGTCAAGACCTTTGAACTCGACGAAATGGGTCGATTGAACCTAACTGCAATCGGAATCAAGCAAGATCTCGAAACCCTTGAGGGTAACGAAGACGGAACCCCTCCTCCATCACAAGGTGGCGGCGGGGGTGGTGGTGACCGAGGACGCGGCGGAGATCGCGGCCGAGGCGGACCTCGAAGAGACGGCGGCGGCGGCGGCGGATTCCGTGGCGGCGGAGATCGAGGCGGACCTCGACGAGACGGTGGCGGCGATCGAGATCGTGGTCCACGTCGAGACGCTGCCCCGAGTGGTCCTCCAAGAGACGGAGGAGTTTCCGGAAGCAGCTCAGGCGCTCCTGAAACCAAGTTCCGAAAGCGACAATAGTCGGAGGGTAGGCGTCCCGCCTGCCTTAATAGTCCCCATCAGTTATCTGATGGGGATTTTTTGTCGACTTCCTTCCACTCCTTCGACCGACTTTTTTAAACAATTTTCAAAATATTTTCAATTCAGCGATTTTGAACCCAACACTGACAAAAATTGGCCTTCCAAAACCACTTCCTGAAGCCTAAAATCTGAAGCCATGCTTGACAACTGGCAAAGCAATGAGTAACAATACTCTCCCTAAGATGAACCCTTATCATAAACAAGGGTGCTGATGTCGGTTAATCGTGACAGATAACTGACCTTGGCACGAAAACTTAACTCGACACAGCGAAGCAGATTTACGAATCTGTTTCCCAGATTCAATTTACGCGGGCCGAATAATTTGGCTTATCTTTTAGGTAGATCAACCGCCAGGTTAATGACTTGTCCGCGTTCTTAAACTAAATTTTTGTATGGGCCGATAGGCTCTGGGTTATCGACTGAAGACCGAAACCATCCCAGGCTGATCAACTTGCCCGTACTCTGACTACAATTTGTACGGGCCGAAGCTTTTGGGTTTTCGGAACTGTTGGTCGCCGGTTCGAATCCGGCCGCGGAGGATCATACCTTCGTGTAGCTCAGTCTGGTAGAGCCGCAGATAATATCCAGAGCGAACATTGCCCGTACTCTGACTACAATTTGTGCGGGCCGAAGCTCGTTGGTTATCGCCTGTCAAGCGGAAGGTCGCCGGTTCGAGTCCGGCCCTGCTAATCGAAAGATCTGCAGGTAGCTCAGTTGGATAGAGCATCTAAACACCGACAGCATAACTTGCCCGCACTTCATACAATTTGACCTTCGGGCCGATGAGACTTGGTTATCCCACCATCCACATCGGTTACTGTTTGGGGGCTTCGGCGGAAAGGCCGGCCGATCTCGTTCACGAGGTCGAGGTGTTTGGAGCACGGCCTGGTAATCGGACCAATCTCGCACTTGTCCGAAGGTCATTACGATTTCTCGTGGGCCGATGGTTTTGGTTTATCAGGTACGGCGCAAGCCTATCCGGTTCGAACCCGGAGACAGGTGAGGAAACTCATCTGCTCAATACCAGACCGACCCTTGTCCGCGAGATTAAGACAAACAAAAGAAACAGGAGAAAGAAAAGAAAATGAAATACAGCAAGTTGTTCAATATGAAGATCACGCCTCAGAGCGTAGCCATACCATTGTCAGGGCAAAACCCTAACTACGCTGGTGGCTATACATGGAGCATTGATCGATGGACCATGCTTGATCGATTCTTGATCCTCGGGTGCGAAAGCGGAACCTTCTATGTCCGAGAGCAAAAGCTCTTGATGCAGAACGCCCAGAACGTAGTCGAAGCGATCAAAGAAGACGGAGAGCGTGTGGTGAACCGAATCATCGAAGTGAGTACAAAAGGTCTCGCTCCGAAAAACGATCCGGCTATCTTTGCCCTCGCTTTGGCGGCTTCACTTGGAGATGAAAAGACTCGAATCGCTGCCTTTGCTGCATTGCCAAAAGTTTGCCGAACCGGTACTCACTTGTTCGCATTTGCCGAGGCTTGTGACGGAATGCGTGGTTGGGGTCGAGGACTTCGAAAGGCGATCGCGAAGTGGTACAACGCGCAAACTCCAGAAGCTTTGGCTTATGGATTTGTGAAGTACCAGGCTCGTGGTGGATGGTCTAACCGAGACTTGTTGAGGCTCTCTCACCCAGTTGCGGTTTCAGAGCAACATAACATTTTGTACAAGTGGGTTGTCGACGGTGAAATCACCGGAGATTCTCCTTTAATACAAGCTGTTCAAGCTTTGAAGGAAGTCCATGACCTCGATGCAGCCGTGAAGATGATTGAAGAATTCAGAATTCCTCGTGAGGCAATTCCAACCGAAATGTTGAATGAATCGTTGATTTGGGGAGCTTTGCTTACGGATATGCCATTGACTGCGATGATCCGAAACTTGGGAAATATGACCAAGGCTGGATTGTTGAAGCACGGTTGGTTTACGGGAAGTTCGAATGCAGTACAAACTGTTGTTTCGGCACTTGCTAACACTGAACGAATTCGAAAATCAAGGGTTCATCCAGTTGCGGTCCTTGCCGCTTTGAACACCTACCAAGGTGGGAAGAGCATCAAGGGTAGCGGTGAGTGGAAGCCAGTGAAAGCAATCACTGACGCCTTGGACGAAGCATTTTATGCGTCGTTCGGAAACGTTAAGGCGACCGGAAAGCGAATTGTTGTTGGACTCGACGTGTCGGGTTCGATGGCAGGGACTCGAGTTGCTGGTGTAGCTGGACTTGATTGTCGAAGTGCCTGTGGAGCGATGTCGTTGATTACTGAATCAGTAGAAAATGACGTAACTCACTTGGCATTCGATACCAAAGTGTACAAGTTGGATATTTCTCGTAAGATGCGACTCGATGCAGTTGTCAAATTGTTGGAGCGAACCGGTGGAGGTGGTACAGACTGTGCTGCACCTATCCGATACGCGATCGACAAGAAGATAAAAGCTGACGCGTTCGTCATCTACACTGACTCGGAGACTTGGTCTGGATCTCAACACCCAGCTCAAGCGATCGCCGAATACCGTCGAAAGATGGGAATCGATGCAAAGTTGGTTGTTGTTGCAATGGCATCAACCAGAACTACCATCGGAGACCCAGGCGATGCCGGGACTTTGAACGTTGTGGGATTCGATACATCGGTTCCCCAGGTCATTGTCGAGTTCTTGTCCGGATAGAACAAATTACTCCGCTCGATTGAGCGGGGCAATTTGCTTTTTTTGGGTTGCTTTAGCTCAGGCCTTCTTTGACTTTCGTCGTCGAAGTAGGGCGAGACCGCCCAATCCAAGAATCGCAAAGCTTGCAGGTTCTGGCACAGCTTGAAGATTGTCCACCGTAACGTCGTAGTTATTCGTCGTTCCGATCCAGGAAGAAGGTCTCCAGCCTTGAACAAATCCACCTTCGAGGGTAGTAACGTTTGCCCAACCTGCATCGCTGTCAGAGTGGATCAAAATTCCGTTAACATAGGATTTCAACGAAGTACCGTCAAATTCCATTGCCACGTTGTTCCAGGCATCAAGGGTGACGTTACCAAGGGCTAGGCTATATATGCCGATGTTACCAGTATAGGTATCAAATGTCTCGATTCCGAGTCCATTGCCATCTCCTTCGTTGTAGAACCCAACGGTTGGGTAAGCATCGTTTCCGATGGACTGAGTCGTGTCATCGTAGCGAGCCCAAAGGTCACCGCCGCGCTTGTCGTCACTTCCACCGGTTGTTCCGTTCCATGATGAAGGAACGTAGATGTCCATGCTCAATCGAGTTCCGATTGCCGCGAGTTGGAATCCGGTAGAGTGAGCCGTATCTCCATACCTCTGCAAACCTTGAAAATTGTAGAACGAGTTGGTTTGAGCCGAATCGTCCCAAATGTGCATGTTTAACGCTGAGTGTCCAAAGTAGGTACCCGTGTTGTATGTCTGAGGCGATTCCCGGTCAATGCCGTAGTAGTTGAGCTGGGCAGGAGAAGAGTAGTCATCGCTGAAATAACCTTGAGCGTTACCCATTGATGCCAAGCTTGCAAGGATTGTTAATGTAATTAAATTGATCTTCATGGTTAGGTCTCCGAAACCACCTTGAGACTACCTCCAGTAAATTCATTGGCTGGCAATATTGACGGAAGCTTAGCATTTCCACTAGCTAGTAAATTTGTCAGGCAATTTGAATCTAAAGCTGAGCTACGCGAACAAGTGCGGCACGAAACGGGCGAGGTTATCGGTAATGATTCCGTCCGTTTCTCTGATGCCAATCCCCCGAGCGGTTTCGCCAATGATCCAGCTTCCGATAACTGGATGATTTCCATCAAAGTTAGGGATCTGCACATAGTCCTGATAGACATAGCCAGATTCACCATATGGGCCCCCCCGTTTCTCCCATGTTGTACCAAAGATCTCTACATTTGACCCTTCCCGACCCAAAAGCGCCTTTTTCGCGTAGCGAGACATTCCGTGAGGTCCGTCTAAATGAGATTCAAGTAAAT
>JAYUOQ010000063.1:0-5117 GCA_043760685.1 Armatimonadota bacterium
TCTCCACTGCGCTCTTCTTGACTTCTCTCATGGCCAAAAGCGGAGCTTTAGTTCGAGATCGTCGACCAGATCCCTTAAGAACCCTGTCTCGCTTCTCAGAAAATCGATAAGTCAATTTCCCGCCCGAATCATCCGATGCCCAATGACTATCCTTGACATCAGGGAAACCAGAAGGTGTTTCATTGACATCCTTTTGAACGACAATCGGATCTGGCTTCGTCAGCTTTTGCTCAGGCAATTTAATCCCGACTCCAGAATTGCTCGCCATCTCCGGTCTACCGATCAATGTCGGATCCTTTCTTGAAGTTCCGTTCATCAAAACGTATCCAAGCGCAACAACACAAGCCGCAGCTCCAGGAGCAAGCACCCAATTCAACCAAGGGAAACCAAGTCGTGACGGTTTCAACCCTTGGCCAAGAATGGCACTTCTCAGTCGCTCTTTCGAGTACTGCATCTCGGGGATATCGCGGAAAGAAGCAAGGTCGCCCTTGATCGACTGAAGAAACTTAACTTCTTCAGCACTAGCTTCATCCTTCAGCAATGAAGCTTCAAAGACCTGAGCATCATGCTCGTCTAAGTCACCAAACGCGTATCCAAATAATTTGTCTTCCTTCTTTTCAAACATAATCAATCATCTCCCAATAAAGGAGTAATCCGATCGCGCAAAGCGCGTCGGGCACGGAGAACTCGTAACTTAGCTCCACCGACCGTGCATCCCAGCACCTCGGCGATATCGCTATATTCTCGTTCTTCAATATCTCTCATGACAATCATCTGCCGGTGATGTTCCGGCAACGCCATAATCGCTTTTCGCAAAGCAACTCGTCGTCGGTCTTGCTCTAAATTATCGACGGGATTTTCAAAATTCCCAGTGGTCATCCAATCAAGAGCGCCTTTTGCTTCCTTCTGTTCTAAGTTATTCCGTCTATTGCTCATTCTCGCCTGGTCAGTACACAGGTTTGAAACAATTCTTAGCAGCCAAGTTGTAAATTTTGCTTCGTCACGATAACGGTGAAGGTTTTGGTAAGCGCGAACAAATGCCTCTTGAACCATGTCTTCGGCGTCATCACGCTTGTTCACCATCTGATAGGCAAATCGATACACCAGGAGCCTGTGACGGTCAAATAAAACCTCAAATGCATCGAAGTCTCCCTCGCGGGCACGCTTAACCAGAGACTCGTCAGAATCCAAGTCTAGTCTGGCTGTTGTAGCTGCCTTCAAACTCATTGTTAAACCGCGTATCATTTAGGTTCAGTCCTACCTTGTCACTATCAAAGAATTGGACGAACAATTCGAACACTCGTTACTTCATTATCCCGTGTTTTTTGAAGCTTCTATATCCAAAACGATGGTTACCGGTCCATCGTTCACTAAAGACACTTGCATATCTGCCCCAAATTCACCCGTTTCAACGTGAATCATTTCCTGCCTTAAGCAGAGTACGAAAGCATCAAATAACGCCTTTCCAGGTTCAAATGGAGCCGATTCCATGAAACTGGGACGTCTTTGCTTCCTGGCGTCGCCGTACACAGTGAAATTCGAAATCGCCAGTACCTGAAGAAAGGGATCAAAATCTTTCAGACTCAAATTCATCTTCCCATCCAAGTCATTGAATATCCTCAATCCAGCAATCTTCTCGGCCATCTTCTTCGCTTCAGCCTCCGTATCGTCCCGATGGACTCCAACAAGAAGCATCAAACCGTGGGCACATTGACCCACAACGTTGCCTTCAACCGCGACTGACGCACTCAAAACTCGCTGGATAATCGCTCGCATGGTTATTCGCTGCTCATAAAAGCTTTTTCTTCTTCCCAAGGCGATTGACAATTTCGACCCACAAAAGAATTATTGATGTAGTGGGCAATGCCGCTTGGCTCAATATAGCCACCCTGAATTCCCCCATCTCCATGCTTGTAAAAAATATGCACCAGACTCATTGATGCTTCTAAATCCCGTTTGGCAAGTGCAGGTATTTCCCCAATAATCATTGCCTTCCTTACCGTGTTGCGAGCTGAATTGGCGTTTCCAAGATACCTTTGCAATGTTCCCGTCAAATCTGATCGCTTTCCACTAATTGGTCCGAGTGACACTGACCAAGTCGGACTCACTTTTCCCTTATCGAATCGATAGAGCCGGAAAGGGGCGTGCTTGCCTCCTCCAATATAGAAAACGGTGTCCGTAACTCCAAACGGAAATAGCACTGTATTGTCATCATCAAACTCACCTTGCAATGTAAAACCATGACTAGCCGCGTGACTAGCGAGCCATTGCAAACATTCCTGCCTAGCTACCGCGAGTCTTCGTCCGTAAGGTGTACTTTGGTAAATGGTGAAGGTAGCCAGAGCCAAGCCCTCGGGCTTTTCGTAACAAATTTCAGAGTTTCCTTTGTTGAAGTACATGATGCCGACCGGTCCCTGACGATGATCCTCTATAGTCCAGTGATCAGCAATCAATTCCCTTTTTGCGTTAGTGAGGAACTGAACCCAGGGCCAATTTACCGTGTAGCACTCCACTTTCCGAAAGTTGCCTTCCGAAACAAGCCTTGATTCCTCTCCGTCGTAGACGACGTTTGGAACATTAAGAAATCCAAAAGCCGCTTGAAACACTAACAGACTCGCAATCATTTGAAGAATCCCCGAAATGTCAGACGAATATATTCAAATGGAAGTACCGTTGGATTAGAAATCCCTCATCCACCCATTCCCGTATCAAAAATATGAAGTTACAAAAACTTTCGGATTTGGGAATAAATACCAAACTTCCAAACGCTATCTATATCTATTATTCTTCGTTCACATCGGTAAACGTGGCGAAGTAACCAAAGAGTTTGTGATGGAACGGTTCAAAGGCTAAGACTTCGAACCTGATTCCACTAATCTTCTCTTTCTGCAGACTGTCAACTGCCAACTGCCAACTAATCTCGTGCCCAGAACATTTCGCCGGCAGACTCTTGAATCACGCTCTGTTGAAGAACGTCCAGGGCCTTTCGCAAGCCTTCCATCGGACTCATGAGGCCATCTTCGTGCTCAATACTCAAAACGTAGTCGTAACCGACGGTGCGCAGCGTCGAACAGAACTCCTTCCACCACTCGACGCCGTGTCCGTATCCGACCGATCGGAAAACCCAAGATCGACCATAAATGTCGCCGTACGACTTCGTGTCCAAATTGCCGTTCAAAGCTGAAGTATAAGGATCAATTCGAGTGTCTTTGGCGTGAACGTGAACCAATGCACCTTCCTTACCAAGCTGTCGAACCGCTGCAATCGGATCAATGCCCTGCCACCAAAGGTGGGACGGATCAAAGTTCGCGCCAACATAGTCGCCATCTTTACCAATTGCGTTGCGAAGTCGAAGAAGCGAATCGTTGGAATAACAAACGAAGCCCGGATGCATTTCAATGCCGAACTTCACATTGTGTTGCTTCAAAAAGGCGGCTTGTTCGGTCCAGTAAGGAATGACTACCGAGTTCCATTGCCATGCCAAGATATCTCTAAATTCATCTGGCCAAGCGCAGGTAACCCAGTTCGGATTCGTTGCATTTGGTCCGTCTCCAGGACATCCACTAAAACCGTTAACCACACCAATTCCGAGCAACGACGCCAACTTGACGCCTTGAACAAAGGCATTATGATGATCTTCGGCAATCGACTTAACTGGGTGAAGCGGATTGCCATGGCATGATAGAGCCGAAAGCATCAGTCCTCTGCTCTCAATCGCCCGCATTAAAGCATCTCGATCAGCTTTTGATTCGAGTAGCTTATCGACGTCGAGGTGAGCCTTTCCGGGGTACGCACCACATCCAATTTCTACTGCCTGAATACCTTCCGCAACGCATGTATCGAGTGCGTCTTCAAGTGATTTGTCTCCAAAGAGAGCGATGAACAATCCAATCTTCATTCCAGGTTGAGTTTATCCAACCAAGTCGCACGATGGTCGAAAAGATGAAAAGTTTTTGGGAGTGGAGGAGCGAAGCTCCCAGGAACAAGTTCGCGCTTTGGCCCGCGAAACCCGCTTCGCTGAAAGTTACGCATTTCTGCTAATCTAACCTAAATGGATGTCATTCTCTATTTCCCAAGTTTTCTCAGGGTGGTTGTATCTCTTCTTTTCGGATTCGTGATCATGACCTTAATCCATGTAGCCCGAGATCTCGAAAAGCTAACTGGGCGAACTCTCGAATCAAATTCGTGGTCCTTTCAAAAGAAGGGTTGGTTTGGTCTGGCTATCTGGACAGCCATGATGCCCGGACTTTTTGCTGTCCATCTTACAGGACACGGCAAATCAAGTCCGATCGATGAGGCATAACTCCTTTAAAATTGAAGTGCTTAAAAAGGACATCAAAGACCTGAAGGCTCAACTTGCAATACGTTAAGTTGCCCCTGCCTCACGGTCGCTTTTTATAGACAAAGTCTTTCACAACTTTGCCGGTTAAACGCTTTCCATCGTCCGACAAAACGTAGATCGTATCAGGTCCACCTTGCGGACTCATGATGACTTCACCGTGGAAGTACGACCAAGTAGATGAGACGTCACCGTCAACAATTAGCCCTCCTTCACTAAGTTCAATGCAATTTTGGCTCTCTGTCGCTTCTTTGGGCAAAGATGAGCCACACCACTTACCAACAAGCGAGTCTCCTCGATGCCTTTCGCTTACGACAATGCAAATGCAGGCCACGACCGATGTAACCGCAAAGGTTAGGAGAATCCATTTCCTTAAATTTGGCGGATCGGGTGGCAACTTCAGCACTTATCTCCATAATAACGCAAATCCCATCAGTAGGTTTGAATCGGCATTTCTTGATCCTCATGCGCGACCCCTGGGTAGTTCACATCAATCGAAGTCCAAGGACCGAGGCGACCCCGCCATTATGGCGGTCTATGCTGTTTACTCGGATCAACTTAAGCTTAGCTCCGCAGTCCATTAAATCGGCTAATCTGATTGAACGTGACCTCATGGACATAATTTTCTACGTACAACCGGCTTTTTGGGTAGTTGCCTGTATTCTGCAGGGACTCACAGTCATGTGTTTGATCCACGTTGTTAAGGACTTAGAGAAGTTGACTCAGCGAAAAGATTTACCAAATATTTGGTCCTTCCAAAAGAAGAAAATGTTCTCGA
>JAYUOQ010000064.1:0-5115 GCA_043760685.1 Armatimonadota bacterium
GGAACCCGGAATTCTGAGCAACCGCGAACGGCAAATTATTATGTTGGCCGCCAAGGGGTTGACTGATGCTGGGATTGCCCAAAAACTTGGAATAAGCGTCGCAACAGTAGGTACCTACTGGGGGCGAATCCGTGGAAAGAACGGTCAACATAGCCGAACTGAGCTTGTCGCAAACTACATGCGAGAGAAGGCGGCGGTTTCGATAGCCGAGCTACGCGAAGAGAACGAGCGCCTGGTTGCCGAGTTGGAGAAGAAATCAAAGACGGTTGACTCGGTTAAAGGGACCGTCGAATTGCTCAAGCGGGTGTTGAGTTCGGCGCCGGGAGCAATTATGCTCATCAATGATCAAGGCATTATTGAATATGCCAATGACGAAGCTGAACGATTGTTTGGCTACAACCACCTTGAATTGAACGGACAGCCAGTTGCGATTTTAGTGCCAAAGCGTTACCACGGCCTGCATCGCCAGCATCGAAAACGTTACTTGGCTGACCCTGCGAAACGACGAATGGGTGAGCACAGCGGTACCCCGGCGACAAGAAAGGATGGCTCTGAGTTTTTGACGGTAACTACCCTAAGCACGGTGCGGACAGGAACCGGAACAATCGTCACTGCTTTGATCCGAGAGCTTGACGAATCAAATTTCATTGACGCGAACTAAGTACACTTTTCGGTAGTGAGCACAGTCGTTCTTGGTCGTAATACCAATCAAGCCCTGGGAATAGGGCAATTTGCCGTTGATTTTCTTGCCGGAACCTTAGGATCGGGACCATCTGCGTCCGTATTGGAGCGAACGAGGATGTTTCATACCGACGCCTTGCTTTGTGGAGCATCGGCCCTTGCCTTACAAACTAACGCACCTTGTTTGTTGCGATCGGAGGCCTTTGCCTATCCTGACTCTTCGGGTGCATTTGTTTTTGGCTCGTCAGTTCGAGTTAAGTCGGAAAAAGCAGTTGTTGCCAACAGTTCTGCGGTTCGAGAATGGGACAGCAATGGTACCAACTTTGGTTACAATCCGTCGCTCGGTCATGTTGCTGGAGAATTTGGACACAACGACTACTACCCAGTCGTTATTGCGGCTTGCCAAGAGCGAGGACTTGACGGGGCAACCGCCCTGCGGGCTATGGTTTTGGTTGATGAAATTCGCGGGCGGCTAGCCGAAGTTTTCAGCCTCAAGGCCTACAAAATTGACCACGTTGTCCATGGTGCGATCGCTTCCGCGGCCGTCTATGTTGCTTTGCACGGAGGCACCGCCGAGCAAGCCGAAAGTGCGATTGGCATGTTTGTAGCTCACTACATTCCTTGGCGAGCCATTCGAGCAGGCAAACAGCTTAGCGATTCGAAGGGGGCATCGGCCGCGATTAGCGCGGAAGCGGCGGTTATGTGTGCCAAGCGAGCCTTGAACGGTTTTGTTGGTCCCAAGGATATTTTCCGAAATCCAGAGTCGATGTTCCGACAATTCGAGCCGACCGATGGCTCTTCTCCGTTCGATTTGCATCTTTCTCATTCGGGCGATGACTTCGCGGTCATGGGTATGCACTTTAAGCTCGGCTTGTATGAGCATCAGTCAGCGGGTGCTTTGCAAGGCGCACTGGATTTGTTGGTTTCCCATCCTGGTTTTGTTTCGAACATCAAGTCGATTGTAGTTAAGGCATATGAGCCTGCTTTTGGAATCATTGGCGATCCTGCAAAGCGCGATCCACACACTCGTCAGTCGGCTGACCACTCGATGGTTTACATCGTATCGACTTTGCTCCGAAAGGCTTCGGAGTTGGGTGCAACTGGCTCGACGGATGATCTCTGGAAGGCATTAATGCTGGCTCCGGTTGATTACGGCAAGGACGCCTTGGTGAACCCGGCGACTCGAGCACTCATGGAGAAGATATCGTTCGAGCATGGCGGACCAGAATACGATGCGAAGTATCCGGACGGAATTCCGACTTCGATGGTAGTAACGCTCAATGATGGGACGACTTTTGATTCTGGTTTTGTGATGTATCCGGGTGGACACGCCCGCAATACCACGGCTGACTTGGGTTCGATTTTGGAGCACAAGTGGAACCTGCTTGGTTCGTTAGCCTTGGCAGATGGTTCGGACGTTGCTACGAATGTGGGTCGGTTGAACTCAATTGGATCGATGACTTCGGCTCAATTGTTGGATATCTATCAGATGGATCTGGCAAATCGCGAAGCGGTGGATTGAGGGTAGGGCGGTCGCGATGGCAAGGGCGAAAGAATGAAGGTTATTGATCGGCATTCTTTGCTTCAAGAGATTAGTGACCGTCTGGAAGCTTCTGATCGATCGATAGTCGTCGCCATTTCGGGCTTCGGTGGGTCGGGGAAATCGACTTTTGCCCGCCACTTGTCCGAGGCGATCCCGGGTTCAGTGGTCGTTGGCGTCGATCAGTACTACGTCAAAGAGAAAGATGTTCTTGATGACGATTGGAATGCATTTGATCGAAGCAAGATGCGAGCGGAAATTGGTCGTTTGGTGTCTGGTTCGTCGGTTCGATTAGTTATCTGCGAAGGAGTTGGCATCTTTCACCCCGACACGGTTGATTGCTTTTCGGTTCGAATTTGGGTTGATACTGACCTAGAAACTGCAACTGTTCGAGGTATGAAACGGGATCGAGAGGAGCAAGGACATGACCACGATCATTTATGGCGAGAGATATGGGAGCCGGTTGAGCGGCGTTTTGAGGCGAAACATGATCCGAAAGCCAAGGCGGATTACTGGCTCGAAAATTTTTCGTAATCAAGAAAGTTGAACATGTACATGTATTGCAGTTCTTTAGTTGAAGCTTCATCATAACGACGCCAAGCTTCGAAGCACTCGTCACCCATTCTCGCGCGAAGTAAACCGTCATGTTCTGGAACAGCATATGCTCTTTCAAAATCAACAAGAAGAAACAAACTTGAGCCAAGTCGGTCGGACTCAAGACCGTACTTACGGAACTGACAAATCCACTGAATTTTTCCATCCTGCTGAAAAAACCAGTCGCGAATCAGCGTATCGGCGCACCGAATATCTTCAACTGGCCGCCAAGATGTCCAGTTGCTCCACTTAAGCCATCCATCAATATCGGCACGAACAGCATTAACATAGTTGACTCCTTCAAACACTAGAGTGACAGGCGTAAGCAACGGCACCCAATCACGACCTTTAAAATCTAAGTAAGTTTGCCAAAACATCAATGCAGCCAAATTGGCTACTTTAATTTCGAGACGAGATTCCCATCTCTCAACTCCGAAGACATAACCATCGTGGAGACCAGCACCGAAATATTTGATTGAGTTTTGTTCTATTGGCAAGTCACGATTTCGACACAGGTCATAGCCCTTCTTCTCTTTTTCCCACTGTCGATCTTGAGACTCTAATGACCATCTATCCTCATGCAGCCATTCGGCAAGATCATTGATCTTGCGGATATCCTTCAGCCACGAACGGTAAGCCATTGGTTGAAGTATAGCGAAGGGAAATCTTTAAATGAATTGGAAGGGCAGGTTCGCGCACTCCCAAAGCGTTTATCTCCCACTCAAAGAAAAGCTTCATAATAGAGTCATGTCCGCAGCCAATGTAAAAATCGTCACCCTCGGCTGTGCCAAGAATGACGTCGATAGCGAAGAAATCGCCGGCGTATTGATGAAATCTGGCTACACAATCGACGGACTATCGAAGAACTCTGACGTTACGGTCATCAACACCTGCGGGTTCCTTGAAGCCTCTAAGCAGGAATCGATTGAGGCGATTAAGCAAGCCATTCGGGACAAAGAAGCCGGTCTAACCAGCAAAGTGATTGTCGCGGGCTGCCTTGCTCAGCGGATGGGGGCGGAACTCATGAGCCTTGCTCCTGGTGCGGACGCGTACATTGGCGTTGGACAAATGGGACGGTTTGACGAGATCGTCAAGTCCACTTTAACTTCGCAAGAGCGAGTTATTGACCTTTCGCCTCCTCACCATCGCTGGGCGGATGTTGAGACTCGCGCACGAAGCGGTAAGCCATGGAGCGCATATCTTAAGGTGAGCGAAGGCTGCGACCACAAATGCACGTTCTGTACTATCCCGAGCTTTCGTGGAAAGCATGACAGTAAGCCGATTGAGCGTGTTTTAGCCGAGGCGAAGCACCTTGCCAGAATGGGAACCCGAGAGATCAATCTCATCGCCCAAGATGTGACTCAGTACGGCTATGACCTCTACAAAGAATTCACGCTACCAAAATTGCTGAGAGAGCTTAATGAGGTAGATGGTCTTGACTGGATCCGCATCCTCTACTTCTATCCAAACCGGTTAACTGACGAGGTTATTGAGGCAATGGCAACTTTGCCGAAGGTCGCGAAATATATTGATATTCCGTTGCAACATGCTCACCCCGAAACGCTTCGAAGGATGCGACGACCGTGGGACGGGGAACGGTATCTTAAGCTTTTGGAGAAGGTTCGAGGCGCGATGCCCGATGTGGCGATTCGTACAACTTTCATCGTTGGTTTCCCTGGCGAAAACGACGCAGAATTCGAGTACTTAATGGAGTTCATGAATGAGGCAAACCTCGACCGAGTTGGGGCATTTGTTTATTCTCCAGAGCCAGGAACTCCGAGTGCAGATATGCCAGATCAAGTTTCGCCTGAGGTCAAGCAAGAACGGTTTGATGAGCTAATGACCCTTCAGCAGGAAATCTCTCAAGACGTCAATAACGGGTGGATTGGACGGGAACTCGATGTTCTGGTCGAGGACGCTCGTGATGGTTGGCTGATTGGTCGATCTCACCGAGATGCGCCAGACATCGACGGTTTGGTCATTTTTAAAGGGACATCAAAGCCGGGTGATATGGCACGAGTTCAGATCACGGAAGCCGAGCCGTATGACTTATTTGGTGTCGAGAAAGACTCGGGAATAAAGGCGAAGAAGCGACTTGAGCCACTGAGAATGTCTGCTCCGCGAGCACCGCAGTAGGCAAATTGAATGGGATTTCGCCTAATGTTTGACAAACTTTCTGACACCGACAAGAACTTGACAAACAAGGCAATTCATGAAGTCCGGAGCAGTTCTCGACCTAACAA
Organism: Armatimonadota bacterium; assembly: GCA_043760685.1. GTDB lineage: Bacteria > Armatimonadota > Fimbriimonadia > Fimbriimonadales > Fimbriimonadaceae > Fimbriimonas. The sequence goes on from JAYUOQ010000064.1 coordinate 5,059, forward strand.
TATCCACATAGATACGATTCATGAAGGCGAAACCGTCGCATGGAGTCACTGTCTTCC
>JAYUOQ010000065.1:0-2056 GCA_043760685.1 Armatimonadota bacterium
CACATTAGAAAAGCTCAGTAACTGTTCATTGCTGAGCTTTCTTTTTGGCGGGTTTAAGCCCACGGTCCCTAAACCTACCGAGTCTTGAATTTGTAGATCGTCGTTGACGTGTACGGCTTGCCCGGCATCACATCCGTCGACGGGAATTCAGGCTGGTTCACACTATCCGGTGCATGTTGAGTTTCCAAACAGAAGCCGCCGCGCTTCGGATAAACCTTTCCGCCGTGACCTTTCAATGTTCCATCGAGGAAGTTGCCGCTATAGAACTGAACCCCTGGTTCGGTTGACCACACTTCCATGTACCGACCGCTCTTTGGTTCGTGAACGTTGGCGTGCCGTCGAAGCATTCCAACGGTTCCGTTAACGACCCAGTTATGGTCGTATCCGCCGCCGTACTTGATCTGCTCATGATCGGCATCGATTCGATCTCCAATTCGCGTGAGTGTTCTGAAATCAAATGGAGTCTTGGCAACGTCCATGTATCCGCCTTGTGGAATCAATGTTTCGTCGACCGGCGTGATCGCTTCTGCTCGTATTTCCATCTTATGATTCAAGATACTCTTCTCCTTCATGCCACCAAGGTTAAAGTACATGTGGTTAGTGAGGTTGGCAATTGTGTGGGCATCTGATCGAATATCGTAGTCAATCCGAATCGAATTGTCTGGCCCAAGAGTGTATTTCACAACCGAAGTAAGCTCGCCTGGATATCCTTCCTCGCCGTCTGCACTCACGTACTTAAACGTAATGGACGCGTTCTTAGCCGATGGCTTGGAGACCACCGTCCAGATGCGCTTGTCGAAGCCTTTTAGCCCGCCATGGAGGCTGTTGGGTCCGTTGTTAGTGGCAAGGGTGTATTCCTTTCCGTCAAGAGTGAACTTGCCCTTGGCGATTCGGTTGCCAATCCGGCCGACGATGCAACCAAAGTAAGGGCTCTTGGTGGCATACATATTGAAGTTGTCAAATCCAAGGGTGACATCCTCGTACTTACCTTTTCGATCAGGCGCGGTAAGCGAGACGACCGTCGCGCCGTAATCCATGATCTTGGCGGTCATTCCGTTCTTGTTTTTGAGTGTATAGAGAGTGACTGGGTTCCCCTCGAAAGTTCCAAATTGACTTGATTGCATAGCCATAGATAAAGCGATTGTTGACAACACCATTGCAATTGGTAGGTTATCTCAATTGAAGGGGAAAAGCAAGCCTAGCACCCGGATCAGTGAACAAAGCTCCTCTTTAGAATGGACTTCCAATTTTCGTTTCGTTCACACTGTAAGGGTGTCCCAATTTCCAAACTGGTCCGGAGTTTTTCCTGCACTCACAACGCCGTTCAACCAAGATCTTTCAATCGACTATCCGACTCTAGAAAAGCACTTAGAAGTCCTCATCGATTCGGGTGTGACTGGGTTCGTGATGCACGGATCTTTGGGTGAGAATCTTGCATTGACGTGGGAAGAAAAACTTGAAATTCTCAAAGTGACCAAGCGAGTCGCCGCCGGCAGAGTTCAAGTTCTCAGCGGAGTTGCTGAATGCTCAACCATGCAAGCGGTTGAATACACCCGAAAGTGCGAAGCAATGGGCATCGACGGAATCATGCTAATGCCCGCGATGGTCTACCGAGCTGACAACGATGAAGCACTTGCGCACTACCGAACGGTTGCCAAGAACACAAAGATGCCGATTCTGATCTACAACAATCCAATCGCGTATCACGTTGATTTGACTCCGCCAATGCTTGAGATTCTCTGTAATGAAAGCGACAACTTTATTGCAATCAAGGAGTCGGCGGGAGATGTTCGCCGAATCACTGACATCATCAACCATATAGGTAACCGACTTGCAATCTTCTCCGGTGTCGATGACTTGGCATTGGAAAGTGCTTTCCTCGGTGCAACCGGTTGGGTCGCCGGAATCGGTTTGGCATTCCCGTACGAGAACCAAAAGCTGTGGGATTTGGCGATGGCAGGACAATGGGATGAAGCCCGAGAGCTTTACCGATGGTACACACCTCTGCTTCACCTCGACGTGGGACTCAAATTCGTCCAAAACATTAAGATGGCAA
>JAYUOQ010000066.1:0-14322 GCA_043760685.1 Armatimonadota bacterium
TAGCCAAAACCTGATAGTGTTCGCTAAGTGCGCGGATCTTCTTGCCAACTGCTGCAGCCGCGGCGCCTCCAAGCCCAGTATCGACTTCGTCAAAAATAAGAGTTGGGACACCTGCCCGACCGGCAAGAGCGCTCTTCATTGCCAGCATTACCCGGCTAATTTCTCCTCCAGATGCAATCTTGGCTAGGGGTTTAAGCTCTTCGCCAGCATTGGCGCTAAAAAGAAACTCAACAAAATCAGCCCCTTCCGGAGTTGGATCGATCAGCTTTAATTGAACCTGAAATTGGGTTCGCTCCATCGAAAGTTCAGCCAAGTGCTTTTGGACATCCTGAGCAAAGTCTTTTGATTTGGAGGTTCGCAATTTTGTAAGAGCTTCTGATCGGCCTTTTAGATTCGAATGAGCATCCTGGAGTGCTTTGAGCAGGGTTTCTTCGCTGGCTTCAATATCGGTCAGATTGTCCAGTTCCACTTGCGCGTTGTGAAGGAAATCCAGGATTTCATTTTCTGTTTCACCGTACTTTCTTTTCAATTTCTTAAGGCCATCTAGCCTTTCGACGGTCAATTCTAACGAGGAGGGGTCAATATCGATTTTGTCTAGATAGCTTTGAAGGTTGTGAATACCTTCTTGAAGAAGCTCCAGTGACTCGATTAACTCAGTTATGTCGATGGAATCATCGATTTTGGCGATATCCTCGGCTTCTTTTAGCCCGATTGCCACAAGGTCACGAGCATTGATTTCGTCCTCAGAAAGGGAGGCCAGAGCCCTTTGCGCTGCACTTGAAATCTTTTCAGCGTTTGCTAGTCTCGCCAACGAAGAAGCCAATTCCTTTTCTTCGCCACCGACTACGCCAAAAGAGGAAATTTCGGTTACTTGGAAAGTCAGCATGTCTACTCGCTGTTCCCGCTCTTGAATACCACGCTGGAGAGCTTCGTATTTTCGTTTTGCGTCTTGCCAGTGGTTGAATTTTACGCCGACCTCAATTTTGAGATTCGATACTTCGGAACCGATCCAAGCATCTAGATATTTGATGTGAGTTTCCTCGTTTAAAAGGGCTTGGTGTTGATGTTGACCGTGCAGGTCTACAATCTGAGCCCCAATTTCGCGAAGAACTGAAACAGGAACTTGCTTATGATTGATCCTTGCTTGTGACCTTCCTTCGGCAAACACGTCTCGTTGAATGTAGATAACGCCTTGTTCAGACTCAATTCCAAGTTCTTCGATGGCTCTTAGAATGGATTGGTTCTGGGATAAGTCGACAACAAGCTGTACCGACGCTTTAGTGGCGCCGGTTCTAACAAGTTCAGTATCGGCGCGTTCTCCTAGGCATAGTTCTAATGCATCAATGAGAAGGGACTTTCCTGCACCGGTTTCTCCAGTTAATGCAGTAAATCCGTCGCGAAAAGAGACGCTGGCCTTTTGAATGATTGCGAGATTCTCAACGTGAAGTTCGGTGATCATACTGCCTCAGTAACCGGCTTTTTCGCGAATCGGGCCTTAAGGCGATCAAACCAAGCGGCAACTTCCTCGCCTTCATAAAATGAAAGGTAAAGGGTTGCCATGAGGTAGCCAAATAACGGAATATTCATCGAATAATCAATGTATCCGTGGAGCATCAATCCCGACAAGAGCACCCATTTTCGTAGAGGTTTGAACCAAACTAAAGTAGCAAGCGCAAATTCAACCGCTAAGGTTCCCCAAGTCGTAACATAGACCATTGGAAATTGATTGAAAAATGCTGGAACTGGAAAGCGATCAAATTCATGCAATCTGGCTGGATACCAAGTAGCCGCACCACCCTTCCAAAGATGTCCAAACCACTTTGCCCAAGTAGTAGTGAAGTAAATCAGGCAGCAATTGTAGGCTATGAGTCGCTGGGGCCATAGGGATACCAATGGTGGAATTGCCGGTGCAATTCCCTTTCGGAGAGCCATAAGGCGATCGAGCGAGAATGCGGCGCCAGATGGAGCGATCGCCATATAGATCGCAGAAATTCTTACAACCGTGTCTCCACCGTGGAGAATTGAGGTGTTGCGGTGATGGAGCGTAATGGCCCCAATGGCAAGGCAAATAGAAGCTACACGAGTAAACAACCCTAAGCTAGTGAGGAGAGCAGCAATCAAGACGAAAATGTTAAAGGCGACTAAGACTCGATAGTCCGTGACTCCGTGAAGCGGATCAATCCTTGGATAATGGATGCTTCCATCTTGGACCAAAAAGACATCCTTGTTCATTGCCAATGAACCCATCCACCCTGGATAGTAACCCTGTTCAGAGTAGAAGTCCTTGAAGAAGACTGAGATCATTGCAAAGTTGATAAAGATCAGCCCGCCCATGATGGCGCGAAAAACCCCCATCGTGACCGGGCTTCCGTACTTAAACCAATAGTTGTACAGAATCTTAATGGATTCCAAGCTTCCACCCCTTGTCCGCAAAAAGTTTGTGCTGATCGACTACGAAAGTGAAGAAAGGATACGACCCATACGGAGGTTCGTTAGGCGTTTGCTTGTCATGTCTCATCACCTCTTGAAAGTGTCGAAATAGGGTGACCCTAACGGGAGGGCTAGATTGATCTGTTGCAGTTTTAAGCGCAATTGCCTGGGCAAATGGAGACCAGAAATAAGGGTTTTCCTCTAAATTCACCCGCTCGAAAAACTTTCGGTACCTTTCCTGCATAAATTTGTCTGGGATTGAAGAAATCTTCATTCTCGGATATTGGAACATGGTTTTTGTTCCGTCAAGAAATGTTACTTCTGCATCTCCCCAAATATCGGTTTGAGCGGGATCAGGAGCGAACATGTCCCAGTACTGCCAAAAACCGGTCGGATACAAATAGCCGTAAAATACAGCCCATTGCTTCATTTCCCGAACATTAAATGCGAGCAACGCATCGCTGCCACGAGGACTGACTTTGCCGGACAGGACATCATTGCTTGGCTTTGGCAGGGCATAGATCGTAATCGCGACAATGTGATACGCAACGAAGGCTACCACTGCTGGATGAACCTTGGGCACAACTGCTGGGACTGGTGTCACAGCAGTTGAAGCCTTTACTTTGTCTTTGACCGCAGATTTTTTAGCCGCAGTTTTTTTTGCCACGAAAAGATTCTACTGCTGAAGTTCAGCAAGAATGTCTTTCAATTCTTCTCTCATGTCAGGATTTTGGCTGACAACTTGATTGATCTGCTCCGCTATTTGCTTTGCTTCTTCCACGTGTCCAGCTCGCTTGGCAGCAATACCTAAGTTAATGAATATTCCAAAGCTCTGTTGATTATTCGAAAAGGCATATTGCAAGAATTGCCATGCTTCTTCGTGCTTTTCTTGGCCATTGAGAGCTTCTCGGAGCTCGCCATAGGCTGGTTCACAGCCCGGGAAGATCTCAAGAAGTTGCTTTGCGGCGGCTTCAGCTTCGACATGTTCGCCAAGCTTGTTAAATGCTGAACTGAGGACAGCCCACATCTTCCAGTAATCGGCCAGCCAATTTTTGAGCGGCTTCAGATCCCGAATCGCACCTTCTGCGTCTCCGGCAGCAAGTTTTTCTTGCGCCAATTGAACGCTTTCAACTCGCTTTGGTTGCTCCAGTTCAATGAGCCAAGCTTGGGTGTTCGCCCGAGTATTTGGGTCTGGATTCGACTTGAGAATTGTTTGAAGTACTTGTGGAACTTCGAATTCACGATCGGCAGATTGCAAAGTTTGTGCATATTCGACCAGCATTGGAACATCGTTTGGTGAAACGTCGATGCAGTCTTCGTAAAAGTCCATAGCTCGGTCAAGGTCATCGTTTTGAGCCAAATAAGGCGCATAAAATCTCTTGATCAGAAGGTTGTCTTCGAGAACTTCAAGACCAGTTTCAAATGCTCGTTCTCCTTCCTCTTTTTTGCCATTTTGAATGAGAGAAGTTGCATATTTGGCGTGGGCATTGGCATTTTGACTATCAGCATCAATGATTCCTTTCCAAAGAGCAGGCACTTCATGGATTCGACCAGTCGCGCTGAGAACTCCAGTCAAAAAGTCCATGCTTGGTTTTTCCGGTCCTTCCATTTCAATCGCTTTTTTGAAGTTTCGTTCGGCATTTACAAACATATTCATGCTTGCTTGAGCGTTTCCGAGGCGATTGAGGATCGCGGGATCTTCTGGATTGAGTTGAGTTGCCTTTTCGAAATAGTCAATTGCCCTTGGCATTTGGTTGGCGGCCTGGAAAAGCTCACCTAATGCAAAGAAGGCGCCAAAATCTTCAGGCACGAGTTCAGTTGCCTTGACCAAAGTTTGTTCGATTAACTCAAATGTTCCAATTTGGTAGGCGGTACATGCTCGACAAAGTCCAACCAATACTTGATATGGACCATCAAATTCTTTGTCGCCTTCGACCGCTTCAATCAATGTCGCGATGGCGCCTTCGGGGTTGAATTCCCGGGCAACCATTCCGTTAGCCTGCTGGATATAGTTCAGCGCATCGTAGCCTTCTAAAAACTTGAGGAATACTTCTGGATCTTCGGTTCCATATTCCATGGAATCCCCGGCTAAATTCTCTGGCAGAGAAATATCTGCTTTAGCCGCAAGCTTTTTGACAAGCTTATGGAGGACATCAAAAACATTTTCAGGTGCGAACGAATATGTTTCGACTTCGCCACCCTCCAAGTTGTCTTTCATGGTGTATCGAACATTTAGTTCTAGACCACTGTCGGTATTTTTGACGAGACCATCAACCGCAAGATCAACAGCAGATTGTGAGAACAGGTCTTTAAGCTGATCAGGCTCAATCATTCCGTCAGAAATATTGACGAAGGCGGTTCTGGCAACTCCATCTTGTTCGACCTGAGTCAAGAATGAAACGGACTGAATATCTGCTTCAGTGTTGCTTCTCAATTGGTCGGCAACAAATGCAGAAATTTGCCTTCCTATTTGGGGTTTTGTACCCTCTCCAGCATTTAACGGTAAGACAGCAACTTTTAACACGTCTGATAGTGTACCGGGCGAGTAAAATTTGTCGCGTGAAAGCGATCGCAAAGACGCGACCGGAAGCCGGCGTAGAAATTGTAGAAGTACCTGAACCAATGGTTCGAGCTGGTTGCGTCAAGATCAAACTTGAAGCTGCCTCAGTGTGTGGGACTGACCTGCATATCTATAATTGGGACCCCTGGGCTGCTGGTCGAATAAAACCACCAAGAATTATTGGACATGAATTTTGTGGGTCGGTCGTTGATGTTGGCGAAGGCGTAACCGAGCGATCCATTGGTGACTTTGTCTCAAGTGAAAGTCATATTGTTTGTGGGCACTGCCTCCAGTGCAGAATGGGTCAAGCTCACGTCTGTGTCAACACTCAGATACTTGGCGTTGACGTCGATGGTGGATTTGCCGAATATGCCGTGATTCCCTGGGAGAACGCGCGCTTGACTCCAAAGTCGATTTCTCCGTTGATTGCTGCATTTCAAGATGCTTTGGGAAATGCGGTTCACACCGCGATGTCGGGCCCAATCGAAGGTCGAACGGTACTTATCACCGGTATGGGTCCTATTGGCCAGTTTGCGGTTTCTATTTGTCGGGCTCTCGGTGCCAAAGCTGTGTATGCGACGGAAATAAGTGAATATCGAGCTGAAATCGCGAGAAAGGTCGGTGCAGACCAAGTCTTTAATCCACTTCAAGTGAATGTGGCGGATGAATTAGCCAAAATCCATCCTGAAGGTGTTGATTGCGTTCTCGAAATGTCAGGACATCCTTCTCAACTTAGCTTAGGAGTGCAAGTTGTAAGGCCTGGAGGCCGAATTTCGCTCCTCGGCGTTTATGCCGACGTATCGCAATCGATCAATATGAATGACCTTATTTTTAAAGGCATTGATATTCACTGCATCGTTGGAAGAAAGCTCTGGCAAACTTGGGATCAAATGTCCGAATTGCTTTCGAGTGGCAAGTTAATTCTCGATCCAGTTGTGACCCACGTCATGCATTACACTCAGTTTCAAGATGCAATGGAGCTAATGAAAGCTGGAAAAGCAGGCAAGGTAGTTTTTAAATTTGATGCCTAGATGGCGCTTTACTTGGAATCAAAAAGTCCTGAATTTAAGTTTCCAGCAATCTTATCGAGTGACCATTGGAGTTCAGCGTCAAGGCTGGCTCCAATATTGGAACGAAACGTCTGCAAGTCTAATTTCAAGGGTCTAGCTCCGAGATTAGCCAATGCCCGTTGGGCTTGCCCATAGCTTCCGTTTGAGTGTTCTTCAATCGATGAAGCAACGCCAGTACTGGTCCAATCGGCAACAACCACTGGGCGATGTGCTCGGATTGCATTCGAGGCTCCCAGCCACGAACCACCTTGTCGATATCTGGCCGAGCAAACGACAGTCATATGCCCAAATGCATAGATCAAGTTATTTCGTTCCATTGCTCGAGCAGAACTGAAAGACTCACTTGGGCCGCAAGCCGAAATCGCATAACCCCATAAGTCTGGTGGTATGTTTTTTATGCCGTGAGGAAGAATGTGAACTACTTCGCTTCCCGCCCCAAATGCTGCTCTTCCAAAAGCCGAGTCGCAGCCCGCAGCTCCACCAGAGACCGCCAAGTAGCCATTGGTTGCGGTCCAACGGCCAACTTCCGTGGCAATTGCCAGTCCAATAGAAAGAGGAACTCGGCACCCGACGGCGGAGATACTTATTCTTTCCGTATCATCATTGTTATTCCAAGGCTGGATTTGACGAAGACCGGGTTCACTGATCCATAGAATTGGCGGTGCGCTATCACCAAGATTTGTCTTAAGAATTTTTGGATAACAACTGCAACCTAGCGTTATAATTTTTCCGCTTTCAAGTTGCTTTTGTGCCCCTTCTAAGGTCGCTTCATTACTGAGGTAGACAGCTTCTTGGTTAAAGTTGTCTTTTTGAAGTGCTTCAATTACCTCAAACCATGACAATTCCCTATCCCCATCCATCTTCTGCCTTAGGCACGAGAGGATCAACGACGGTCGGGCGACACGGGCTAAGGAACGTATATCAGTTCCACCGTAGAGAGCCGCCACAACTGTACTAAGCATCTGCATAGTAGTAATCTATCGCTCAGAATATCACATTTTATCACAAGAATACTCCTCCAATTCTTAGTAAACTGCCCATTGCCAGCACGATGTTAAAACACTCTGACTTAACCCTAAGACGAATTGGTCTCTTTCTCAAAACTGAGTTAAAGCCAAGGATATATGGAGCGCGCGAGTCGCTCTTGATTGAAATCAATTCAAATCCTTGTAAAAATCAAAAGGAAGCCGAAAAGGGACCATGGGAAGTTGTTGAAAAGGGATTCGAGTATGGTCCGGCATATTCAACATTTTGGTTTAGGCTTTCGGGCATAGTACCGAAGGATTGGGCGGGTCAAGAAGTGGTTGTTCATGCCGAAATTGGCAGTGAACGAACACTGTGGAAGGACAACTCGCCATTTCGAGGCGTTGACTATGAGCACACAGACTTTGGTTTTTTGACTGGTGGAACACTCCCAACTGAAGGGCCGGTTGATGGTGGCGAAAAAGTCAGTTACATCATTCAGGCTTACACCAAGAATCCGCAATGCCGTGTGCACCTCAAAGAATTGCCTCGAGAAGTTAAGGTGGAAAAAGTTGAATTTGCTGACTTGGTGGTGGTCAATAACAACGTAAAGACCCTATATTTCGATCTGGATTTTGCGCTAAACCTGCTGGAGTCACTTCCTCAAGATGATCCGGGGTTTCATACCGTCCTGAGATCCCTCAATGACGTAGTGAACTTCTTTGCCAAGGATGGTGAAGAGTCGATCCAACGATGTCGAAAAGTGATCAAGGACGCTCTTGGGAGCCTAAACTCAGAATTCAAGCACACAATATATCCGGTTGGTCATGCTCATCTGGATACTGCTTGGCTATGGCCGATTTCAATTACGAAAAAGAAGATGGCGCATACTACAGCGACTCAATTGTCGCTTATGGAGAAGTATCCAAACTATGTGTTTGTCCATTCTCAGGCAAGTCAATACGAGTGGTTAGAACTTGAGTATCCCAAACTTTTTGAGCGAGTCAAAGGAGCTATAGATCGGGGGCAATGGGAGCCAGTGGGTTCCATGTGGGTTGAAGCTGATTGTAATTTAACCGGCGCTGAATCCCTGATTCGTCAGTTCCTTTATGGCAAACGGTACTTTAAGGAAAAACTAGGATATACAACCCACGACATGTGGCTACCGGATGTATTCGGCTATTCAGCCGCCTTGCCACAAATACTCGAAAAATTCAATATTAGTTACTTCCTGACTCAAAAAATCAGTTGGAATCAGTTCAATAAGTTTCCTCACCATACGTTTTGGTGGCAAGGAATTGACGGAACAAAAGTTTGGTCTCACTTCCCACCGGCAGATACATATAACGCTTCATGCGAGCCCAAAGAAGTTATTCAGTCGGTCAAAAATTACAAGGATCATGCCCGGGCAGAGAACTCTTTGTATGTTTTTGGGCACGGCGATGGTGGAGGCGGGCCAACTGAGCGACACATGGAATTTATTAAGCGCGGAAGATTGGCGCCAAATTATCCCGAAGTCATGTTCGGCAAGAAAGCAATAGATTTTTTCCGCGAAGCCAAAGCCAAGAGTAAAGATTTGATGACGTGGGTCGGAGAACTCTATTTGGAACTCCATCGAGGAACGTACACAAGTCAGGCGGCAAATAAGAAATCCAATCGCTCATGTGAGTTCCTCCTGAGGGATGCAGATTGGCTGAGCTGCTTTACCGGAAGCAGTCATCCATCGAAGAAGCTCGAAGAAGCTTGGAAGCTCGTGCTGCTTAACCAATTCCACGATATCATTCCAGGTTCTTCGGTGAACGAAGTCTACGTGGACAGTAAGGTCGACTATGAGGCTGTTGAGAAAGCCGGGAAAGAAGTGATTCAGGAGTCGTTGGTTCAAATTTCAAAAAGACTTGATTCTTCAGGGTTTAGCAAGCCAATTGCTGTCTTTCAAAATGGTAACGTTCCAACTCAATCTGCAGTTGAGTGGACGAGCGAAGAAGTACCGGTTGGAATTAAAGTTGGTGATGAGTTCCTTCCCACACAGCTTGTTGAAGAGTTTGGCGAGCGAAAACTGATTTTTGAGACTCCTCAAGACGCTCTTAGTGCGGTTGCAGTTGGCGATTTCAAGGATTTTGGAAATCCGATCAAAAACCGATTGAAAGCTTCGGCGAGGAAAATTGAGAATGACCAATTTTCGGTTCGATTTGATGTAAACGGAAACATTTCGTCGATTCAAAGTCTTGAAGACGGAACGGAATTTGTCGAGCCAGGAAAGCTTGCCAATGTCTTTCAGTTGATGGAAGATAAGCCGCTATTCTGGAGCGCATGGGATGTGGATGTATACGCCTATGAGACCATACAGGACTTGCTTAAAAGCGAGAGCGTAGAAATTGTTGAAAAGGGGCCTGTTCGAGTAGCGGTTGAGATCGTCAAAAAGTTCGGGAATTCAACAATTCGGCAACGAATTTCCCTTGGTCCAACGCCCGGTATTCGATTTGATACCGAGATTGATTGGCATGAAGAAGACAAAATGCTCAAAGTTGCCTTTCCGGTTAACATCAACGCCGCCAAAGCTAATTTCGAGATTCAGTTTGGAAATGTGGAGCGACCAACGCATTACAACACAAGTTGGGATATGGCAAGGTTTGAAGTTTGTGCTCAGAAATGGGTTGATTTGAGCGAAGGAGACCTGGGAGTTGCACTGCTCAACGATGGAAAGTATGGACACGATATTCACGGAAACCTAATGAGAATGTCGTTGCTCCGAGCACCAAAGGCGCCTGATCCGATGTGCGATATGGGTATTCATCGGTTTAGTTACGTTTTGTTGCCTCACTTCGGCCCCTATAACTATGCTGACGTTGTTCATGCGGCATATGCCCATAATTCCCCATTAAGGTACGCGTTCATTGAGCCAACATCGGGTTCGGGCGGACAAATGGATCCGCTTGTGACCTGTGATGATCGAAACATTGTTATTGAAACCGTCAAGAAGGCTGAGGATTCAGATGATCTGATCGTTAGGCTGTATGAATGTCACAACAGTCGAGGGCATGCAGAACTGTTTTGCATTAATATCCCAAGCGAAGCCGCTATTTGCGACCTCGAAGAGAATGAGATCGGCGAATTGGAAGTCTCAGATGGTCTGGTTCAGTTCTCATACAAGCCGTTTGAAATCATCACGATCAAATTGAAGAGATAGCCATGATTGCCACACTTGCCTGCCTGATCTTTGTTAATTCCGACCTAGTGGAAGTGGGCGAGGGTGATTTGCCAATCGTTATTACAGCCCCTCACGGGGGCACCAATGCAATTCCTGGCGCGGTAGAGCGAACCGATAAGTCTTTGCCTGGATTCGTGACAGTGACCGACACAAGGACAGACAGTTTGGCTCGCGAAGCTGCCCTTGAAGTTGAAAAATGTTTTGGCAAGAAGCCTTGGGTTGTCATTGCAAAGTTTTCCCGTAAATACGCTGACGTGAATCGCCCAATGAAATACGGTGCAGAATCTGACGCCGCAAGGGAGCAACACAAGTTGTATCACGAGGCAGTCCGTCATGCGGTCGATTCTGTCCGAGCAAAATTTGGGAAAGGAATTCTGGTAGATATTCACGCCCAAGCGGCGGACAAGGAAATCGTGTATCGTGGAACCCAAAACTTGAAGTCACTCGGTCAAGTGTCGGACGATGAATTATCGGGTAAAAAGTCTTTCTTGGGAGTTCTTGAAAAATTGGGTGTGAAGATCACGCCGGATACAAGTCACGCACGTGATAAGGAGCATCCAAAGTTTAATGGGGGTCATACGGTGCAAACGTACGGCTTGGGGCAAGCAGACGGAATATTTGCCGTCCAGCTTGAGTTTGGTGGCTCTTACCGATCGGCAAAAGAAATTCCAGAGACCGCGAAGAAGCTTGCTGCGGCAATGAAAAGCCACGTTGCAGCTTTCTTGAACCTCAGCCAATAAATTTGTAGCCGACACCGCGGACCGTTTGGATTCGATCAACAGCATCAGGTGTAGTTGCTAAACGCATCCGTAGCCATCGGACGTGAACGTCAACTGTTCGGCTTGTGACGTAGGCGTCTTTGCCCCAAATTCGATCGAGAAGGGCTTCGCGGGAGAAGACTTGTCCGGCGTTTTTAGCCAGGAAGAGCAAAAGGGCAAACTCCTTAGGCGAAAGGGTTAAAGTCTTGCCATCAAGGGTTGCTTCGTGAGTTCGAGGGTCGATTCGGAGGTCGCCACGCTCGACGAGTTCTTGGATGGTTTCGTTTCCTGATCTGCGGAGAATCGCTCTTACCCGGGCAACCAACTCGGTCATGTTAAATGGCTTAACAACGTAATCGTCGGCACCCATCTCGAGACCCATAATTCGATCCTCTTCTGAGGCCCTTGCTGAGACAAAAATGATCGGTGTATCGTTTTCGCGACGGACTGCCTTGCAGAAGTCGTGTCCACTGCGATTAGGCAACATGATGTCGAGAATGACCAGGTTTGGCTTCACTCGCTTAAAGAGTCTCATCCCATCCTCGGCTGTCTCAGCCGTGAAAGTGTTAAAGCCTTCCTTTCGGAATTTGTTTTCTAGCGTTTCTATGATCGCAATTTCATCATCGACAATGAGAATTGTCATGCTTCCTTTTCCTTGCTTGACCTTTTCAACTTGATCCAATGTTGGCATATTGTTCGTAGCGACCTCGCTAGGAACAGTTTTGACATGACTTTATTAAGGGATCGTAAAGGTTACGACCCTACAGCCATGATTTCTACATTGGCACGAGGGACCGTTACTTCTTCTCCTGAACCTATTTTTGCTCTCAAAACCCTGACATGGGTACCAGATTCGAGGGTTACCAGTTCAGCAGGAAGATCGGTGACTGAGCCAATCATTCCAAAGTATGGTTCTCGGATGATTCTGATTTGGCTTCCTACTTCAAGTGCCAGTGCCTTTTCTTCGTGAGCAGCTTTTCCTGCTTGAGGTGGGTCTGGAACGATGATTTCTGGTCGAATTACGCCCGCCCGAATTTGGGTTGACCCATTGAGAGATGCGACTAATCCCTCTAGAGATTTAAGCAGTTCGAAAGTACGGTTAGCCATTGGCAAGAATCCGAATCCTTCGGTAATGATGAGAGACAAATTTATTTTCTCTGTTCCGGTAATGGCAACGCCAATATCGTAGCCGAGGAATTCAATGAGGTCGCTGTCTTTGAGCCCACCTGCAATTATTCCGGCGGCACCGACCTTTGAGGCTTTTTTAATGGCCGCCGCTGTCATTCCCGACCCGCCAATGAGAATTTTTCCTTGGTCATCGTCTTTGATATTTCCTTCATCAAGAAGTTGATCAGGTCCACTAACAGCAACTCGAATTTTGCCTTGGCGCTCGCCACCGACCCCGAAGATTCCTTGAATCATGGCGCAACGAGTTTCGATGATAGCCCCTTCTTCGGGCATTACATCGACGATGGTGCCTTTGATGTATGCATCAATTTCAATCGGAATAGATGGTTCGCGAACCAATGCATTTCCCGTAATGTCGCTGTATGACTCAAGAGTTCCCGTGAAGTCACAGACGGCAATTGGAGCCTTGAACAGACCAAACATTTTTTTGCCTTCGGCAACTACTTGACCCGCTTCAACAGGAGAACCTAATTCAACTTTCATGAACTGGGTTACATCCTTTGGCTCCACTCCTAACTGGTCGGCCAACTTAACGTTTTGAAGGGCTCCTGGAAGCATTGCTCGCGCAACCGGGCTTTTCGGATCGACCGAATCGCCAACTTTGACAAGAACTTCTCCCTTTATTGGAAGTCGTCGCGTACGACGAACGACGATGTCGCTACTTACTGTTAGCCCTGGTGTATATGCGCTGCCCAAACCTTTATGTCCTCAGAATCTGGACAAATTGTACTTGATGTCAAGCGTCCCGGTCGCTACTGTGGCCAGGGAAGAGTTTGGCTCCGGGGTCAAGATATGTTTTTGCATAACAAACTGCCGTAGCCGCTTCGCCAACCCCAGTTGCAATAAGCTTGAGTTTCGTTCCGTAACTTGCTACATCTCCCACGGCAAAAACTCTTGGTAAGTTGGTTTCAAATCTTTCGTCAACTTTGATCTGATTCTTTTCGATTTCTAGCCCCCACTCTTTGAGCGGTCCAAGGCTCGATTTAAATCCAATGTTCACACAAACTTCGTTACAGTCAAAGTGTTCAAGCTCCTTGGTTTGAGTGTTTTCAAGAGTTAATCCCGTCAAATGATCGATGCCGTGAAGTTCCTTCACAACATAGAACAGCTTCATTTCAACCGAACTTGCCTTGACCTTAGCAACACTGTCTTCGTGGGCTTTGAACCCATCCCGACGATGAATCAAAGTGATTGTCTCGGCAATATCTTCGAGGTCCATGCACCAATCAAAAGCGCTGTCTCCTCCCCCAACGATTGCCAATTTTTTCCCCGTGAAAATGCTTCGATCTCGTACACCATAGTGAATTCCCTTACCGGTGTATGATTCTTCGCGTTCGACCCCGATTTTGGTTGGTTGAAAGGCCCCTGGACCAGCCGAAATGATGATTGTAGAAGTTTCTAGTTCTAGGCCCTTGTCCGTGATGATCGTATAAGAGTCACCATTGCTTACCAGTGTTTGGGCAGTGTTTTCGAGAACGAGCTTTGGATGAAACTGGCTGACTTGCTCAACCATTGCTCTGGCAAGATCCTTTGCGAGAACTTTGGGGAATCCCGGCATGTCGTAAATATATTTTTCTGGGTAGAGGGCGGTTAACTGTCCACCGAGCTCGGGAAGAGAGTCGATGATTCGGACAGACATGCCCCTTAACCCAGCATAAAAAGCAGCAAAGAGGCCACAGGGACCTCCTCCAATAACGGTTACATCAACTTTGCTCATTCTCATTCGGAGTGGCTCAGCGTCGAACCTAATGTAGTTTACTTCAATGTAAATTCGAACCTAGGCAATGCTGCTTCCTTTCGTTGAGCCAAAGCTTCAATAGAAGAAAATTCGTTAGAAAGTTGTAGATTTCCTTGAAAAGTCCTTTCCCTTTTCTAGTGGAATTGGGTTACAATCCCTCAATCACACTTGGGAGAGTGTGTTTTCCTGCTGAGAGTTCAACATGGCAATGCCACGTGTTTCAATGATAGAGTTTCTTATTCAGAAAGACTTTCTGACTAAAGAACAAGCCGATGAGGCAACTAAGGTTTCGCAACAGACCAATTCGTCCTTGGAAAAGGCAATTGTTCAACTGGGATTCTGTGGAGAAAGGGAAGTTCTCCAAGCCAAAGCACAGGAGGCTGGCCTCGGATTCGCCGATCTCGATC
>JAYUOQ010000067.1:0-2051 GCA_043760685.1 Armatimonadota bacterium
GAAACGCAGCTCAAGCCGCAGAGGATGCTTGGGTAAAGACGAGTAACAATTTGAACTGGGTTTTTTTGGGAGTCCTATCAATTTTGGAGGGACCTCTAACCGCTACTTCGCCGCCTTTCCGCGAGCGCCAACGTTCTTGGAGACCGGCTTCTTCATCTTCTTGTCGCTCTTCAAAACGACCGGTTTCTCCGGTGCAACCGGAACCCGAGGCAACCGCCGGACTTTCGGAATCGCGATTTCGCGCTTTCCGCTCAAGTATTCCGCCGTCATCGTCTTGCACTTCAAGAATTCTTTGACCGTCCCAGCGGCGACAACTATTCCTCCGTGCTCACCTGCGCCAGGGCCAAGTTCAAGAATATAGTCCGCCGCCAACATCGTCTCCTCGTCGTGTTCGACGACTAAAACTGTGTTACCGAGGGCTTTGAGTCGCTCCAGCGTCTCAATAAGCTTTTTGTTGTCGCGCTGGTGCAAGCCAATCGAAGGCTCATCCAAAACGTACAAGCATCCCATAAGTCCCGAGCCAATTTGGGTCGCAAGACGTATACGTTGGGCTTCGCCACCCGACAACGTTCGAGCGTTACGATCGAGGGTCAGATAACTAAGGCCAACATCGAGGAGGAACTTGAGCCGTTCTCCAATTTCTTTCACCGCTCGCTCGCCAATCGTTAGTTGGCGTTTGGTGAGTTTGGCTGGCAGCCCGACGAAGAAGATAACCGCTTCAGCGATCGACATCCTGGTGATCATGCTCATGTCATGGTCAGCCACTTTTACTAGCAACGATTCTGGCTTAAGTCTTCGACCAGCGCAGGCAGGGCATGGCTTGGTACTTTGGTATTGTTCCAGGTCCTGCTTGACCCAATCGCTCGTGGTCTCCTCAAATCGCTTTCGGAGCGAAATTAACACGCCCTTCCATTCGGTCTTAAACGTACGCTCCGTGCGACCGTACTTCATCTTCACTTCGATCGGCTTCTTCAGTCCGTTCCAAACCGCGTCCATGCCCTCTTCAGAAATCTGTGAGATGGGTAGGGAAGCATCAAACCCCATTTCCTTACCGACTGCGTCCAACATCTCTGGCCACCAGTCCTTTACTTCACCGGACTTATAAACAAACGGCAAAATCGCCCCATTTCGAAGCGGCTTCGAGTGGTCAGGCGCAACCAAGACTGGGTCAAACTCGGTTCGCGTCCCAAGTCCCATACAGTCCGAGCAAGCACCATACGGTGAGTTAAATGAGAACATTCTTGGCTCAAGGTCGGGCATCGAATAGCCACAAACCGAGCAAGCATAAGCCTCACTAAACAGCAAGTCAGACCATCCCTCGGCCTCACTCTCATACTCAGCCTGACGAGTCAGCATTCCCGAAACAACTGCGGGAGCCTCGACCCCTTCTGGCAACTGAATCGAAACGGTAACCAATCCAGCTCCCATCTTCAATGCAGCTTCAATTGAATCCGAAAGGCGGCGATCAAGACCCTCTTTGACAACTATTCGGTCAACCACAACCTCGATGGTGTGCTGCTTGTACCGATCCATCGGAATGTCGTCGGTGACTTCATACATCCGTCCGTCAACCCGAACTCGAACATAACCCGCCTTGGCAATATCGATAAGCTCTTTCTTATACTCGCCCTTTCGCCCCCGAATGACCGGTCCCAGAATCTGTAGCTTCGTCCCTTCTGGTAGCGCCTTAACAATATCAACGATTTGATCAGTACTTTGCCGTTCAATTGGACCATGTCCATTGACGCAATAAGGAATTCCCACCCGAGCAAAGAGAATTCTGAGGTAGTCGTAAGTCTCAGTCACCGTACCGACGGTCGAGCGAGGATTCTTCGAAGCGCTCTTCTGGTCAATCGAAATAGCCGGAGACAAACCATCAATGTGATCAACGTCTGGCTTATCCATCTGCCCCAAAAACTGTCGGGCGTAGGCTGAAAGGGACTCAACGTACCGCCTTTGTCCCTCTGCGTAAATCGTATCAAAGGCAAGGGAAGACTTGCCGCTACCGGAGAGTCCCGTAATAACCACGAGCTGGTTGCGCGGAATCTCAA
>JAYUOQ010000068.1:0-14318 GCA_043760685.1 Armatimonadota bacterium
ATGAAGAGATTTATCAATGCTTTCGGTAACTGCAAATCCTTGCGTTCCTTGCATTTCTTTCAGCGCAGGGGAGACTTGAGCGGCGGCCAAACCACCAACAAGAATGAACGGTAGGCAGATAATTACTAGAGTTAAAAGCGTGCTTCGAACTGCCGCGATTGAATCTCCGTACTTTGCAATTTTGGCAATAAACCCTTTTCGTTCGCTCAGCCGAATGTCTTCGTATTTTTTTCGACTCTTTTCAAACCAGGAGTAGGTTAAGACCGAAAGCGTCATTGCCCACAGAATTGCGGAAAGGAAAGGCAACAAGATTGTCACGCTTAAACCGATGACGACGGCGCAGATGATCAAAAAGATCATTCCTTTGATTTGCTGTGACGAAAATGGAGGCGATTGCATTGTCTTTGGGTTTTGTACCCTCAAAATTGCGCCTAGGTTTCAATTTAATTGAGACAAACGAGTTGGAATTGGGTTGAATCGGCTACAAGCCACTGTTGAGTTACCAAAAATGTCTCTTGGCGAATGCGCGACCTGAACCCGTCTTCAAATACTTTTCAAATTCTAATGCTCGCTGGTCATCCTCAAAACTAATCGAGCAAACCACTTGCCACGGTCTGAACTTTGATGTGTGAGGTGAACCGCCCTCGTTATGCTTCTGAAGCCTATCGGAGACAACGGCTGCAATTCCAATGTAAGTTTGCATCGGGGAAGAAATGCTTCGAATGAGATATACCGATTTGATGATTGTCCTCCTTCGCAAATTTATTCGTTAAAGTGAGCAGACACTCTCCTTTTTGCTTCGGCGGACAGACTTTGCCAGGGCAAGTCGTCCCTAATTTTAAATTGTTGGTTGGTTCATTGGCCTGCCAGACGAAGCGCCTTGGCGAAGTCTGGTGGGTCCGGAGGGATTCGAACCCTCGACCAATGGCTTAAAAGGCCACTGCTCTACCGCTGAGCTACAGACCCAACCGGAAGATGATACCTCGTTCGGCGGAACCAAAACAGCCCTTACCGGGGTAGATTGATAAGGATGAGCAACGAAATGACCTATGCCTCTTCAGGCGTCAACATTGACGAGGCAAGCCGCGCACTGCGGGGGGTTGGAGAAAAGATCAAGGCTACACAAACTGAAAATGTAGTTGGCGGACTCGGAGGATTTGGTGCCCTTTTCCAGGGAATGTTCCCTGGAATGACCAATCCGCTCATCGTTTCATCTATTGACGGTGTCGGTACAAAAACAAAAGTCGCAGCCATGGCGGGAGACTTCTCGAACCTTGGGAAAGATATTGTCAACCACTGCGTCAATGACATTCTCTGCCAAGGTGCAAAGCCACTTTTCTTTCTTGATTATTTTGCGACATCACGACTTTCGGCAGAAGTATTTGAATCGGTTATTGGCGGAATGGCCGATGCATGCCTTGAAGTAGGATGTGCGCTTATTGGCGGCGAGACGGCTGAGATGCCCGGAGTTTATGTTGAAGGTGAAATCGATATTGTTGGCACAATTGTTGGCGTGGTCGATACGGATCAACTTTTGCCAAGGACAGTGAGTGCTGGCGATGTAGTCATTGGAATTGCAAGCAACGGACTCCATACAAATGGATTTTCACTCGCTCGACGAGCCCTTTTTGAAGTAGCCGGCCTCAGTGTTCGGGATGAACCAGAAGGACTGGGAGAAAGCATCGGATCAGCGCTCCTGAAGCCTCATCGCTGCTACTTTAACTCCGTTTACCCACTTCTTGCTCAGCCGAGCATCCATGCGATCGCTCATCTTACTGGGGGAGGGTTCTTTGACAACATTCCGAGAGTGCTTCCTTCAAACGCCCGAGTTTTGATTGAAAAAAGATCGTGGACACCAAGTCCAATATTTAACTTAATCCAGGAGTCAGGACAAATTTCCGAGTCGGAAATGTACCGGACGTTCAATATGGGAATTGGAATGGTGCTAATCGTAGACCGATTTGCCGCCCAGGGCATCATCGATGTCCTGAGCGAATCGGGAGAACACGCCGCAATTATCGGGGAGGTCCAGACCGGATCCCGCGATGTTCAATTAATTTGATTTAGTTCAAGTGAAAGACAAATTTTGCGTTCCCAAGAGCAATCTCAGCACCGTCAGCTATGTCTGCAATGGTAACTTTTTCAAAGTCATCGGCCAGGACAAAGGTTCCATTGGACGAGCCAAGGTCGTGGATCTTCCAAACTCCATCCTCTTGAGTAATTTTTGCGTGTTTTCGGCTAACGTAAACTCCTTCAGGCAAGTTGCCGAGGTCAATGTCAATTGGCCCTACAGATGGATCAAAACGACCGATCACGCACGGGCTGATGACGGTAAATACTTCATCAGTCTCTGCGCCATTCCGCTTAACCACGAGGGTTGGCTGACTGGTGCCAGTTTCTTCCGCGGCTATATTGGTTTCTTCAGCACCGTCAACGGCCTCTTCATGGGTTGTTTCGAGGTTCTCGATAGGTTCTGCTACTTGAGTGTCTTCAATCATGGTTACTCCCAAATCTATTATTCGGTGATTTCCTGTAAAAATTACCGCTAAATCGAGCAAGACTTCAATAAATCTAATTCAATTCCTATGCGGGATTGATGATTGATACTGGCCATTCGGGTGATTCGGACTCTATAAAGAGGTAGGCCGCCCCTTCCTCAAATGAAACTTTTAACTGAAAATCGGTTGCGGCATTAGAAATACTGGTGAAGCCGCGAACCGAAAGAGTCGCACAATCAAATCCCCATTGGACCCCAGACAAGGAAGCGTTCGTAACTGTTTCGAGAGGAAGCATCGATACCCGCTTGCCCGGAGTGGTAATGATTGTCTTTTCTGAGGGGCCCTTCAAGATGTGAGCTATTCCCCTCTGAAGTCCGATAGTCACATCCAAATCGCTTCGAACTGCACAATGGACGGTGTCTAAAAAATGGTCAGACAAATCGCCCTCAGCACAGATCAGAGTGATTTCTGAATATCCCATTTTTTTTGCGTAGTCGAGCAACTTCCCACAATCGGTGTTGTCCTGTTGGTGATCAATGATTGCTTCTGTCTCTGGGCCAATAACTTCTAACGATATTGAATCAAAGTCGCCGATTACAACATCGGGAATAAAGCCAGCTTCTAGGACTCGAAACATTCCACTATCTGCAGCGATGACTATGTCGGCAGACTCAACCCATGCTGCAACTTTGTCCGCGGTCATATGTTCTCCGCCTAAAACACCCAGAATTTTTCGGTGAGCCATAAAGAATTGCGTTTAGTCTACCAACCGGAACCATCCTAGCAATAGAACCAGTAGAGAGGAGTCAACCGGTAAGAAAAGTCAAGACGAATGAGATGCAAAAAAGGGTGCAAAAAAGTCCAAAAAGTTACTCAATTTTGTTGAATTTATCTGTGTATACTGCCTCTCCTGGCACCCCGCCTTCACCGCAATGAACGAGCAACTTTCCCTTGAAGATACTGAATCCCGAATCCGCTTAGAATCTGCATGGCAGCGAGTTTTGGGAAGAATTTCGGGTGAAGTGCAGGAGCCAATCATGGCTCGATTCATACGACCGCTGAGCCCTGTTTCATTTGATGATGGCATTGTCCGTCTCTGTGCCCCGGGTCGATTTTTACAAGAATGGGTGCGAGAAAGGTTTTCTGGAATTCTCCAAAGCTACCTGAGTGACGAATTGGGGCAATCAGTACAACTTGAAGTTTTAGCAAAGCCAAGGGAAAAGTCAGACTTCTCAGCGACCAAGGCAGTAACGTCGTCCCCAAATACCGAGAACACTGTCAGTCGGTTTGTCGCCAATGAGAAGTATCAATTTGATAAATTTGTCGTAGGGCAAAGCAATCGATTAGCCGTTGCCGGAGCACGAGCAGTCGCGAAAGAGCCTGGACTCAAGTTTAACCCTCTGTTCATTTATGGTTCGAGTGGACTAGGCAAAACTCACCTCCTCCATTCGATTGCGCGCGAATTAACCTCCACGCAACCAGGAATTTCAATTGTTTACATGACTGCCCAGCAGTTTGCGGAAGAGTTTATTAACGCGCTGCAAGCAAACAAGGTTGAGCACTTCCGCCGACAACATCGCCATGTCGAAGTCTGGCTGGTCGATGACATTCAGTTTTTGGCTGGAAAGGACAAGACCCAAGAAGAAATTTTTCACACATTCAACTATCTGCATTCGCTTGGTAAGCAAATTGTTTTAACATCGGATCGCCCGCCAAAGGATATTTACCAAATGGATGAGCGACTTAGGTCCCGATTTGAATCCGGTTTAGTTGCCGATATCCAGATGCCGGATACAGAGACTCGCTGTGCAATTATCCAGTCAAAGGCCAAAGCCATGGAAGTTGACATGGATTACGAACTTGCGATGTTCTTAGCGGAAAGTGTGCCAGGGAATGTCCGAGTTCTGGAAGGGGCAATTACGAAGCTTGTGACGATGGCTTCCCTTGAAGGAACCCCACTCACTAAGGAGTTTGCCGAACCTATCGTTGAGCAATATTTTCAAAATGCGTTCTCAAAGCCAGGGTTTGGGCAGATCGTGGATCTTGTTTCGAACCAATTCAATATCTCGATTGACGAGATTAAGGGTCCCTCGAGAAAAGCCCCGGTCGTTCACGCTCGGCACATCGCAATTTTCTTAACTCGTCGAATAACTGGTGATTCGTGGAAGCATATAGGTTCCCAATTTGGCGATCGAGATCATACATCGATCATGCACGGATATCAGAAAATCGATGAACTGATGCATCACGACAAGGAACTTCTTGGTCAAGTCAAATCGTTGATGAAGAACTTGAACCCTCACTAGAGAACCATTGCCTAAGACATACTGAGGACATGATCCTCGCTGATATGACCTGGAAAGAGGTTGACGCCTTAGCCCGAGATACTATAGTTCTCATCCCGACTGGGTCGCTAGAACAGCATGGTGCCCACCTGCCATTGCTAACAGATTCACTCATAGCAAGTGCGGTAACCACGGCAGTCGAAAAGCAAACAGTCAATGAAGTTGTCCTAACACCTTGCATTTGGCTTGGGGCAAGTGGACATCATCTCAACTTCGCGGGTACCTGCTCGGCATCGATGGAAGGGTACCTTTTGGCGATAACCGCGGTGGTTGAGTCGATGATGCGACACGGTTTCCATCGCTTTTTAATCGTAAACGGACACGGTGGAAACAATGAGCCAAATGGTGTTGCTCTCAGGTCTCTAAAGGAAAAGAACAATAACTTAACGATCGGACATGTCGGATATTACGTGTTTGGTGAGTCAGAAATTCGAGAGTCAATGGAAGGCCCAGCCAAAGGAATTCAACACGCTTGTGAAGCAGAAACGAGTTTGATGATGCACCTTTACCCGGACAAAGTTCGGACCGATAAGTTGCGAGATGACGGATTGAAGTCTGAACCGCCAACTCAGTCACTTGTAAAAATGTGGGATGAAATAAGCGAAGAAGGGGTTCTGGGATTTGCTACTCTAGGGACTGCCGCTAAGGGTAAGAAGATCTTTGATGCTTGCGTCAATGGGATTGTCTCTGAAGTTCGTGCAATTAATGGCGGAGTGGTTTACACCGGAAACTTTTAATGTCTAAATCCAAAACGATGTCCAACGAAGATCCGGTCGAAACCGCGCTTCTCGTCGTCATTAATGAAGATGAACTGGACGATGTGATTGTTGAAGAAGAGCTGATTGGTCTTTGCGAGGCCGCAGGGGTAGAACCTCTGACGATCGTTCGCCAAAGGCTAGATCGACCTTATAAGGGCACCTTTATCGGATCAGGAAAAGTTGAAGAAATCGCGATTATTGCGAAGGATTTGAAGGCCGACATCGTCCTCATTGATGGCGAAGTTAGTGGAATGCAGCAGCGAAATCTTGAAAAAGCATTTGAGACTCGCGTAGTTGATCGAACTCAATTGATCCTTGATATCTTTGCCCGAAGGGCAAGGACAAGGGAAGGAATGCTCCAGGTTGAGCTTGCTCAGCTGACCTACATGATGCCGAAGTTAATGTCCGTTTATACGAAGTTTGAACGGCAAAAAGGTGGAATCGGAATGAGGGGGCCGGGTGAAACAAAGCTTGAATCTGATAAGCGTCTCGTTCGTGACCGAATATCCCGACTCAAGGACGAGATCGTGGACGTAAAGCGGGTTCGAGATCAACAACGCTCTAGTCGTCGTAAGCACCCATTTCCGTTCGCAAGTATCGTCGGTTATACAAGTGCCGGCAAAAGCACGCTCATGAACCGTTTAGCCGGTACAGACGTTCTCGTAGATGCAATGCCCTTCGCGACTCTTGACCCGACGACCAGGAAAATTGATCTTCCCGATGGGTATGCATTATTCTTAACCGACACAGTCGGATTCATTCGTAAACTTCCAACTCACCTAGTTGCTGCTTTCCAATCAACGCTTGAAGAAGTAACGTTCAGCGATTTTATTCTTCACCTCGTCGATGTAAGCGCTCCATCATGGGAGTCCCAGCGAGACGCGGTGTTAGATACGCTCCATTACCTTGGTGCAAAAGACAAACCGGCAATCACAGTCTTTAACAAAATTGACGCGGCAAATGATCCTACTTTGGTGAGAGGACTTGTAGCCGAATTCCCTAGCTCAGTCGCAATTTCTGCCACAACGGGCGAAGGCATCGATGACTTACTCGCGGCGATAAAGCGTCAAGTGCAGGACTTGTTAGGAACGATTCACGCTCTTATCCCTTATGCCCATACCGGCTTGATTCAAGAGTGTTACAACTTTGGTCGTGTTCTGAAGGAAGAGTATCGAGAAGACGGAATATACATTGAGGCCGAGCTCGTCAAAGAGATGCGCCACCACCTTGAAAAATACATTATTTCTGAGGCTTAGCGAACGACATAGCTGCGCAATTGATCATTACGTGAACTCGGTTTGAGATAAGCGTGTCAGCAAGATCAGTACCAATTTTGAAGTCAAAGCGGTTGAAGTCAAACTCGGTTTTGAGAATCATTAGGTCTCCTTCCTTGTCACCGAACCGGGCTTTTACGCCGTTTTTGACATACCGACCAGTGCCTTTAACGGTGATTCGCTTCGATATTCCACGAACGGTAAACATGCCAATTGCAGTTCCGTGCATCGTGCCGTCTTTGTCTGTCTTGTCCAACTTTCCAGATTCAACTTCAAAAGTAGCGGTCGGGAACTTTTCCGCATCAAGGCACCAACTGCCTCTCATGTTTTCCGTCATTTGGTCGCTCGTGAGTTTCAGACTCTTGACCCCAATGACAATCTTTCCGGTTGATTTTGCCGGATTCTCAGCATTAAACATCACAGTTCCTGTAACGTCGTTTCCGGTTCCGTGAAGTGGCTCTAGTCCGTCGGTCATGCTAAACGCAAAGCCATTTGCACCCTTTGGGTCTTGGAGAGAAAATTCCTGAATGAGGGCGGATCTGCGAGCAAATCCAAAAACAAATAGCACGCTAACGCCCAGGAGAGCGGATTTTACAATAACTGATTTCTTCATGGAAAGACTCTACGCAGAAGTTTTTCCATCCATTAGCAATTGTTTAAGCAGAAACTGCTGATTCACCAGCAACAAACCCGGTAGCGAATGCGGACTGAAGGTTATAGCCGCCAACTGGACCCGCAATGTCTAATACTTCACCACACAAGAAAAGTCCAGAAACAATCTTTGATCCCATTGTTTTAGGGTCAACCTCGTCAAGGCTGATTCCTCCGGCAACAACTTCACCCTTCTCCAGAGGCACATGTCGAACTTCACCGATGTGCCAGCTTTTGACATTTTGGACAAGGCGATTTCTTGCTTTTCGATCAAGTTGCCCAAACGTTGTCAAGGGATTGATATCGCAGCTACTGGAGAATGGGGCAATCAAGCTTTCCGGCAAAAACTCCTGTAAAAACTTTGAGACCGTCGTTTTTGGATTTTCGGTAAGGAAGCGATCAATCAGTGATTCCTCCTTTGTAACCGGGAGAAGGTCGACTTCAAGTCGCACTGGTTGAGTTTCAAGAGCTTCGGATACCAGTCTACTGACTCCTAAGGCACACGGTCCCGAAACCCCTAGATGAGTAAAGAGCAGGTCTCCAGTCCAGCGTGCAACTTCTTTAGAGGCTCTTGCCTTTAGGGTTATGTTGCGCAATGCAACGCCAGACAAGTCAACCTGAGGCTCAGTAAGATAGATCGGTGCTAAGGCTGCGCGTGGTTTTACGATCATGTGTCCGGCACTTTTGAGCCACCTCCAACCGTCTCCCGTTGTTCCCGAGTTTGGATAGCTTGAACCCCCGGCACAAACAATTACTTTCTCTGCAAATAGCTCCGTGGCATCAATTCGGTCATGTCGATCTGAAATGGTTAGAGCCTCGGAAAGTAATGCTTTTGCTCCGTATTGAGTCTTCTCAGTCAGCATTCGCCTGCCGATTTCTTTCGACTCTCCAATCTTAACGCCCATGACAGTGCCATCTTCGATCATAAGGTCCTCAACCGGAGAATTGAGATAAACCCATACTCCGGCTTCTTCGAGCAGTAGCTTGAGGACTGCAACGACATCTTTGGCGGTTTGATGAACGGGAAAAATTCGACCATCGGGTCGGGTGTAAACCTCAATACCTCGATCGGTGATCAGCGGAACAATAGAAGTGCTAGGAAATCGATAAACACTCGGTCGAATGAATCGAGCTTCATTTTGGCGGAATGGCGAAAGCACATCTTCGATTGGTCCGTCATGGCAAATGTTGCATTTCCCGCCACCCGAAATGAGAATCTTGGTTCCGATCCGAGAAGTTTTCTCAAGCAATATTACTTTTGCACCGAGCGATGCGGCCCGCCATGCGGCGAAGATTCCCGCTGCGCCGGCCCCAACTACAATCACATCCGGCTTCATATGTGGATCAATTATGAACGCTTAACAATTTGCACGAGTGCTGAACCTTGGTAAACTGTAATTTCATGGCGCGACGAAGGCACTTTAAGCAAAAAACGGGAGATCAATCTGGAAAGGAGCAAGGCATTGAGCTAGATGGCACAATCCTTGAGAACTTGCCAAATGCAAGATTTCGCGTCAAGCTTGATGAAGGTGACCTCGAAGTGCTGGCACACGTAAGTGGAAAAATGAGGATGCACTACATCCGAATTCTTCCTGGCGACCGCGTAAAAGTGGAAGTTAGTCCTTACGATTTGACGATGGGACGAATAACTTATCGGCACAGAAATTAAGGGCAAGGGCGGGACCCATTCCTCAAGGGCAAGGCTGGATACCAACAGGTACCAGCTTTTTTTATTGCTAACCTATCTATGATGCAAATAGGATTGATCTCGTCCTAAGCGAATCGACGTCCTATGCCCTTTTGCTCATGTCTTTTCCCCACATGGCCAATTGGTACCGTGAAAAGCAGTTCAACTCGGTAGACTGTATGTCTTATATTCGCTTGACTCCGATGAGTTTGGCAAAGCAAATCCAAAACGGGACGTATTGGGGTTGCAAAACGATTCAGACGTTGAGTATTATTTACAGTTGCGTCAGCGACGTTCTGCGTGTGCTTTCGTTCCCATCATTTGTGAGGTTGATTTAACTTTACAGACGGGCGAATTAGGAAAAACAGATCATGAAAGTAAGAGCAAGTGTAAAAAAGATCTGCGACAAATGCAAGATCATTAAGCGCAACGGTGTTGTGCGGGTGATTTGCAGTGTCCCAAAGCATAAGCAACGACAAGGTTAATAGAATTTATGGCACGTATTGCAGGTATCGATCTTCCAAGAGAAAAAATGGTTCAGTATGCACTTCCAGTGTTGTACGGAATCGGGAAGCACAACGTCATTGATTTGCTTGAAAAAGCAAAGATTGACCCGCGAACGAAAATCAAGGATCTAGACGAAAACGAAATTCAAAGAATTCGTGAAGTCTTAGATGCTGATTATCAAGTAGAGGGTGACCTGCGACGGGAAGTCCAAACGAACATCCGTCGCTTGATGGAAATTCGATGTTTCCGTGGAATCCGCCACTCACGTGGCCTCCCAACGCGAGGTCAACGAACTCGAAGCAACGCACGAACTCGAAAGGGTAAAGCGAAGACCGTTGCCGGAAAGAAGAAGGCGAAGAAGTAGATTTGATGGCTCCGGCATTGCGCCGGAGCAAAGGCACCCATGGCAAGAAAAACCAATACGAAAGGAAAGCAGAAAGAGAAGAAAAACATCGCAATCGGTGTGGCGCACGTTCACGCGTCCTTCAACAACACAATTGTTACGATCACCGATGCGAATGGCAATACGATTAGCTGGGCTAGCGCCGGCAACGTAAACTTTAAGGGAAGCCGAAAGGGGACCCCGTTCGCAGCACAAGTCGCCGCCGATAAGGCGTCGAGGCTGGCTCAAGAGCACGGCTTAAAGCAGATTTCAATTCAGATTCGTGGACCAGGATCAGGTCGAGAAACCGCAATGAGAGCACTTGCTGCTAGCGGTCTCGAAATCACCCACGTCGTTGATGTCACCCCGCTTCCGCACAACGGATGCCGACCGCCAAAGCGACGACGAGTCTAATTTAGGAGAAACGAACCCAGAATGCCCGCAATTTCAACCCTCCAAGTCACCAACGAATACGGAAAGTTTGTTCTAGAACCACTCGAAAGAGGCTACGGTCAAACAATCGGTAATGCAATTCGTCGTGTACTCCTCAGCTCCATTCAAGGTGCTGCTGTTAGTGCAATTCGAATCGACAAAGTGTTCCATGAGTTCGCTCCAATTCCAGGAGTGAAGGAAGACACTACTCAACTTATCCTTAACCTGAAAGACGTTGCTGTAAAGGTAGTCAGCGACGAGCCGATCGACGAAGTTGTCTTGAAGCTCGAAGCTAACGGCCCTGGCATCGTTACTGGAGCAGATATCGTCTGCCCTGAAGGGGTTGAAGTAGTTAACCCTGAATGCTACATCGCTACGATCAGCGATCCAAAGGCGACTTTGAGCATGGAGCTGTTTGTGAACTGGGGAGTTGGTTATCTTCTTCCTGACAAGCAAGAGCGATACAAGGGTGTTATTGGGCTTTTGCCAGTTGGTGCACAATTTACACCAATCCGAAAGGTCAACTATTTGGTCGAAGCTACTCGTGTAGGAACTCGAACAGACTACGAAAGACTGGTTATTGAAATTGAGACCAGCGGTGCAATCGCTCCAAACGATGCGCTTTCGCAATCTGCTCACATTCTTGACAAGTACTTCCGAATATTCTTCGATCTCGGTGCTGCTGGATTCCAAGCTGAAATTGGAACCGAAGAGCAAAGCACAGACGAGATCCTCAAGAACGTTCCAGACGTGAAGATCGAAGAACTCGACTTCTCACAGAGAACATTCAACTGTCTTCGACGTGCAGGAATTCTCAACCTGCGTGCTCTCGCTCTCGTCAGCGAAGCAGACCTTACAGCGATCCGCGGCTTCGGCAAGAAATCGTTGCTTGAGGTTCGTGACAAGCTTCAAGAGCACGGCCTTGAACTAAAACCATCGAAGGGTGGCTACCGTTCAATCGACCTTCTCGATGATGACGACGACGACTTTTAAGGAAATATAGATGCGACATAAAGTAGACCACCGTAAACTTGGCCTGCCGTCCGATCAGCGGATGCACCTCCTGACGAATTTATCTCGTCAGTTCATACGACATGGGTACGTCCGAACAACTTTCGGGCGAGCTAAGGAACTTCAACGAATGGTTGAGAAGCTCATTACCCTGACCAAACTCGAGGATGGCCTTGAAGGACGACGACGAGCTCGAAAGATTCTCGTAGGTCACAGCTCAAGCAACCTCGTTAGTGGCAAGGCAACTGCCGGAAAGACTGCATTGGAAACGACACAAATCAAAATCCAATTCAACAAACTTTCAGGCGAAGACCTCGTCCAGCACTTGTTCGATAACATCGGTCCACGGTTTAAAGACCGCAACGGTGGATGTACCCGTCTCATTAAGACTGGTAACCGCCGAGGCGACGCCGCGCAAACCGCAGTTCTCGAACTAGTTTAAGATTTATCCCACTGAAAGGTGGGATTTTTTGTGATGCGAATAAAACTTACCGTTGCCTACGATGGAACGGATTTTAGGGGTTGGGCGCAACACAAAGGACAGAGATCTGTCCAATGCACATTGAAAGAAGCTGTTCGCCGTGTCTCGGGCGAAGAAATTGAGATCATCGGAGCGAGTAGAACCGACGGAGGAGCGCATGCAAGAGGGCAAGTTTGCCATTTTGACTGCAATGTAAATGTCCCCGTCACGCAATGGGTTTACGCACTGAACCGAGTCCTTCCCTCTGACCTTGCGGTCATGAAGGCTCAGCAAGTGCGGGATAACTTCAATGCAAGGTTTTCTGCCGCTGACCGCTTTTATCGATACCGAATACTCACTGGTCGTAGAGATCCAATGAGAGAGAGGTTCGCTTACCACTGGGGGAACGAACTAAATTTGGAATTGATGCAGCAGGCAGCAACGGCACTCACCGGTGAGCATGATTTTGGAGCCTATACCGAGGAATTGGAGTATTCGGTAGTCAACACCGTTCGGGAGTTATTCCGAGTCGATGTTAGGCAAGTTCGAGATGAGGTGTGGGTGGACGTAGTTGGTACTGCCTTTCTTCGCGGAATGATGCGAAGAATGTCAGGCGCGATTCTAGAAGTAGGTCGCGGATACCGAGACGTCGTAGAGGTCAGTAGACTCCTCCAACCAGAGGAGCGGCTCAAGTACCAGTGGCCAGTGGTACTTCCGGCAAAGGGTCTTTGTTTAATGAAGATCCGATACGGAAGGCATCCGCGGGACAATCGAGAGTCATCGAATAGCTTTAATCAAGAAAACAATTTAGATAGGAAATAGGAAAAGAAAATGAATCGAACATTCACCAACAAAGGTGGCGAGATTGAGCGAAATTGGTACATTGTGGATGCCGCTGGCATGCCCGTGGGCCGACTCGCTGGACAAGTCGCACAGCTTCTTCGTGGTAAAAACAAACCAACTTTTGAATACAACCAAGATTGTGGAGATTTTGTTATTGTAATCAATGCGTCCCAAGCCGTATTAACCGGTAACAAGAAGGACGAACTCATTTATTGGCACTCAGGCTGGCCAGGCGGACTCAAGAACGTCGCCCGTGGTGAAATGCTTGAACTAGATCCTGCCAAATTGGTCTCGAAAGCAATCTGGGGAATGTGCCCCAAGACCAAGCTCGGCAAGGCACTCTTCAAGAAGTGCAAAGTTTATCCAGGTACTGAGCATCCACACGAAGCTCAGAATCCTCAACCTTACAACATCAAAAAGGAAGGCAAATAAAGCATGGCAGTTAAGCAAAACTACGGAACCGGGCGACGCAAGTGCGCCATCGCAAGAGTTTGGCTCAAGCCAGGCGAAGGCAACATTATCATCAACGGCAAGGACTTCCGAGCATATCTTGGTCGACCAGTTCTCGAAATCTTGGTAAAGAGCCCATTGGTTCACCTTGGTCTCGAAGCCAAGTACGATGTGGTTGCAACCACCAAGGGCGGAGGAATCTCCGGTCAAGCTGGTGCAGTCCGACTTGGTATCTCACGAGCATTGATCACCGTTGACGAAGAGTTCAAGAAAGACCTTCGTGCCCAAGGCTACATGACGCGAGACTCGCGAGTTAAGGAACGTAAGAAGTACGGTCGTAAGAAAGCACGACGTGGCTTCCAGTTCGTTAAGCGCTGAGAGATCACTCTCCTTCGATTCACTTTCAACGGAGTCCGCATTGCGGGCTCCGTTTTTGCGTATCAAAACCTCGCACTTTTGACGGGTATCCCAATGGCAAGACACGGGAACAACCTATATACAGTGAAAAAACGCTTTGTTCTTTGGACTTCCCTTGTTTTACTTGCTTCGATTGCCACCGCTGGATCATTTCACCTTCCTGCAGGTTCGACATGGTCAGATGCTGACAATGCAAAATCGCTAGGAATAAGTGTTCAGGAATTCAAGAAAGTCTGGCGAATGGGTTGTCAATTGAGTTCGGATATCTCCAATCATCGACCAATCCGAGAGAGTGAAGTCGAATACCTGTTTGCCACTGCAGAAAAGAACGATAAGCTTGCTGCGCATAATATTTGGAGCTTTCGACCACTAAGAGAGACCGGTTACAAGTCAAGAGTGATTGAGTTGGCGTATGAGTTGAGCCAAACTAAGGACGAGAATCAAGCATTTGCCGCAATTGAGACTCTGAAGAATTTCGGCGATCCTCGCTGGAAAGGACTCGCCGAAGCATTTCCTTGGCAATGCAAAGAATACAGCGAGTTAATCATGGAACCAAAGCGATATTGAGTGCTGATCCCGCTTCTGGCGGGATCAAACTATTTA
>JAYUOQ010000069.1:0-2050 GCA_043760685.1 Armatimonadota bacterium
GACTCTAATCAGGCAGTCCTGGGCCAGGTCTTCCGCCAAGGAGTAATCTAAAGTTAAGGAATAGGAAAGTTTGAATATGAACTCGCGAATCGAGTCGAAATCATATTCGAGGGCCATGCTTGCCCCTTCCCCTTTGCTCAGACACTCCAGGGATTCCCATGTCAGTACTGCCATATCATAGTGACCCCAATCACTCACAATTCCTTCAAAAAAAAGAGTAGCAATGTGATTGCTACTCTTTTGACGTGATTCCAATCGACAAATTAGTCGATTTCTTTCCAGCTGTCTTTAACGGTGTCTTTCGCACGTCGCCGAACTTGACCGTAAGTTCGTCCATCGGTACTCGTATTTGCCTCCGTTCGAGGAGCACTTTGATGAGCTCCGCTTTGTAAATGAGCCATTCGAGACGTTTCCGCTCGTGCGAGTCCGATCAATCCGAACTGCTCACCCTTCTTCGCGACAGTCATCTTATCCCAAAGATAGAGAATCGGCGAAGCGTTATAGATGGAGGAGTAGGTTCCCGAAATGATTCCTATCAGCATTGTGACGATAAAGAACTTCAAGTCTGGAGTTGGTGTTCCAAAGAACGCAAGGATCAAGAGAGTAACAATAACCGTTCCTGATGTATTCAGCGATCGTGAGAACGACTGAGTGATTGATCGGTTCATGAGGTGCTGAAGATCTTCACCGGCTTCTGGCTTGCGAAGATTCTCTCTGATTCGGTCAAAAATAACAATCGTGTCGTGAACAGAGAATCCAATGATCGTTAGCATTGCGGTTAAGAACAGCGAACTAATATCCCATTTGAAAAGATAACCGAAGAATGCAGCCATGAAGATAACCACGAGAATGTCGTGGAACAATGCGCCAATGGCAGAAAGACCAAATTTGAGTCCTTCTTTGAATCCCCCAACCGAGAATCCAAATCGAATTGCAAGATAGCAGACTATGAGGAGGATTGAGAAACCTACACCGTAGACAGCGCTTAGCTGAACTTCCTTTTGAAGCGTTGGACCAACAGTTTGAATTCCAAACAAGGGTGCGTCAGGAATACCGGCTGCCTGAGCTATCTTTAATGCATTCGCTTTTTCTCTAGCCGATGCCTCAACAGATGTTTCGTTTGCTGCAGGTTTTGGCAAAGACTCAGCAGGAACTGAGATGATCGCAATTTTTTCCGCGCCGATATCCGCAAATTTTACGGTCGAACCTTTAAAACCAGCCTTTTCTAGGGCTTCACCGAGCTGATTGCCGCCCACATCGGACTTCAATTTGTACTGAGCTTCAGTTCCCCCTTGAAGTTCAACGTTTAGTTTGAATCCACCAAGCGGGACAAAAATCATTCCGAAAGCGACGGTAATTGCTGAAATGACAAACCACTTTTTGGTTTTCTGCAAAACAGGAAGGATGTTATCGGTACCACCCTTAATTAGCTTCCCAAACCAGTCCCTTTCAAGGGCATACAACTTAGGGTTTGTCGCGAATCCAGATCCAACAAAGAAAAGTAACAATGATCGTGTTACGGTAACGGCGGTGAAGAGAGAAATCAAAACACCGATGATCAATGTTGTGGCAAACCCTTTAACTGGTCCGGTCCCAATACTTGCCAACACAAGGCACGTTAGAATCGTACATGCATTAGAGTCAATGATAGCGGGAAGGGCTCGCTTAAAGCCGATTTCAATTGCCGTCTGTAACGGACGCCCATTCTTCATTTCCTCTTTGAAGCGTTCAAAGACGAGAATATTTGCATCGACGGCCATACCTACTGAAAGAATAAATCCTGCAATCGCTGCCAGTGAGAAAGTAGCCTCAATGAACTTGAGGGTTGCAAGAGTCAAACCCGTGTACAGAAGCAGTGCCAAAAGGGCAACGAGTCCCGGGAATGCATAGTATGCAATTAGATAGACGCTAATGACAGCAAATGAGATAATGCCTGAAATCAGAATCTTATCGTATGCGGTTTTGCCGATGGTTGGACTAACCGTGTATGCTCCAAGTTCGGAAAGTGTCGCGGGTAGAGATCCACCGTTGATCAGTGAAACTAAGTTCA
>JAYUOQ010000070.1:0-5086 GCA_043760685.1 Armatimonadota bacterium
TTGAGAGAAACATATTGTGCCTCAGTACCATTGGTTGTGCCAAGCAACGCCACTGAGCTGATCCAAAAGGATAGCTAGGTGGTCATAAATAGTAGGTGCGGTTTTTTCCTGGATATCTTCGGACATCTTATGCATTTATAGACGTAGAAGGGATGTCGAATGAACCAAGATATTGGTGATTTCGAAGGTACCATCTGAGGCTATATGATTCAAGACGTTATCATCATCGGTTCCGGTCCCGCCGGATATACTGCGGCGCTCTATGCTGCTCGGGCAGACTTGAAGCCCATGGTCTTTGCCGGTTATCAGCCTGGCGGACAATTGACCATAACCACCGATGTTGAGAACTACCCCGGCTTCCCGGACGGAATAATGGGACCGGACATGATGGAGCTCTTCCGAAAGCAAGCCGAGCGATTTGGGACCGAGGTCGTTTACGAAAATATTTCGAAAGTTGACTTCACATCACATCCCTTCAAGGTTTGGGCAGACGACAAAGAGTATCAAGCAAAGGCGATTGTAATTTCTACTGGAGCAAGCGCAAAGTGGCTCGGGCTAGAGTCAGAAGTTACGTTTGGTGGACACGGTGTCTCGGCTTGTGCAACGTGCGACGGGTTCTTCTTCCGGGGCAAAGTCGTCGCGGTGTTTGGCGGCGGTGACACCGCCATGGAGGAAGCCCACTACTTGACTAAGCATGCAGCGAAGGTCTATTTAGTTCACCGACGTGACGAGTTCCGCGCTTCGAAGATCATGCAAGACCGAGTCTTGGCGAACGAGAAGATTGAAGTTCTTTACAACACAGTTCTCGAAGAAATTGTGGGTGACTTGGATCCGTTCAAGAAGGTAACGGGCGTCCGTTTGAAGAATGTTGTCTCTGGTGAGGCTTCCTTGCTTCCCTTGGATGGCGTTTTTATCGCGATCGGTCATAAGCCGAACTCTGAGATGTTTAAGGGAATTTTGGATATGGATGATGTTGGCTATCTCAAAGTTCAACCAGGATCAACCGCAACGAATGTCCCAGGAGTCTTTGCATCGGGCGATGTTGCGGATAGTATTTATCGGCAGGCGGTTACGGCGGCGGGAACTGGCTGTATGGCAGCGATTGATGCTGAGCGATGGATAATCGATCACGGGCATTAATTTATTGGTTCATAGCGTAATATGAACTATGGCAGAGTCATCCATGGTCAACACGAGAGGCCCATGGTTTTGCCCTTACTGCGGCACTTTAGGCAACCTCATTGCATGTGGCGGTTGCCTTGCTCCGAAACCATTCGAGATGCCACTCCATAATCCGGCGGGCAATGTTTTTAGCATTGTTCACGGTCCTATTGGATATTGGGGATTACCTAAATATATGGCTGCCTTCTTACTTGCCTACGTAATATTAGGAAACATTAGCTTAGAAATTTCAAGGTCGGAATACAATCGATTCGTTCAAAAATACTCAATGAAATATTGAATGAGCGATTGATTATCGAACACTGGCACTCGGCATGCAGCGGGTGCGCAACCTTGAAGATCAACGAATCGTAGGATGTTTTGTGAGCAGCGGCGAACTAGACCACACTGAAAGTCCGTGGCTTTGTCCTGACTGCGGAACCCCTTGCAACCATAGTCATTGTGACAAATGTTTTCGCCCTCGGCCGCTCAAGACTCGTCGAAATCCTGACACCATTCAGGGAGTTAGGGCAATACAGTTGGTCGATCACCCTGGCCGAAGGGAACGATCGGAAGCTCGGTTTGCCAAGTCTTTGACGCCAGTCACCAAATTCGTGATTTGCGCGCTCGTCATCGTGTTATTGGGAATTCCCTTGTTTCAATTGCTGATGACCCTCTTAGGCACGAGATAACATGAATTTATGCAACAGAAAAGTTGCATAAATTGTTTTGATTGCGTATAATGCATCTAAGTGGTTGCATATTATGGCTACGGTAACAGAAAACGAAATTCGAAGTGAAATGATGCTCAGAGCATCGATCGACAAAGTGTGGGACGCACTGACGACCCATGAAGGTTGGACCGGCTGGTTTAGCTATGGCGTAGTAGGCAAGTTCGAGGAAGGGGAGACTTTGACTCTGGACTTCGGACCCTATGGTGAGTGCTTTGCCCTGGTTGCGACCGTTAACCCAAAGACCGAGTTTGCCTATAAGTGGCATCCGGGTGAAGATTGCCCGATCGATAAGTATCCAGAATCTGAGTTGACAACGGTTCGGTTTACCCTTGAATCTTTGGGGGATGGTACTAAGCTGACCATGGTTGAGAGCGGATTCGCAAACCTTCCGGAAGCACGACGAGCCAGTGCCTTTGAAGCGAATACAGGTGGTTGGAACTCAGAACTACCGAAAATTGTCGGGCTTGTTGAGAACGACGAACGCCAGCCAGCACCTGCCTTTGACATCTATCGCGAGCGTTATATTAAGGCTCCGATTCAAAGGGTTTGGGATGCAATTGCAACGGTTGAAGGGCTGAAGAGTTGGTTTCTTGAAGGCGTTGAAGGGGATTTGAGCGTCGGCTCAATGACAATGTTTCACTTTAAGAAAGGCTGTAGCGGCCCAATTAAGGTTATCGAAAGGGATGAACCCAATACCCTGTCATGGAAGTGGCATCCTGGTGAAACCGAAGGCTGTACCTGGGACAAGTACCCAGAAGATGAGCTTACAACGGTTAAGTTTACGCTGAAAGAGACAGACGCTGGTGTTCAGTTGGTGGTTAAGGAAAGCGGCTTTGCGAACATTCCTGAAGGACGTCGCTTGACCGCACTTGGACTCAATAAAGGCGGTTGGACTTGGTGCATGGATACGATTAAGGCAACAGTTTTGGCAGGTCTATGAGCGCACTAAAGCATGAGATCTACCAAGCTCTGGGTGATCCGGCACGGCTGACTATGATTGAACGGTTGGGCGAACATGGGCCGATGACTACGATGCATTTGGTGGAGGGGCTTGGCATGACGCGCCAAGCCGCAACCAAGCACTTGGTGGTTTTGGAGAATGTTGGCCTGGTTTCGAGTACTGTTCGCGGCCGTGAGATCATTCGTGAACTTCGCCTCGAAGTTCTGGATGATGCGGCAGGATGGCTTTCGACTCGAGCAAAAGCGTGGGATCGGAAGTTGGATGCTTTGAAGAAGTTCGTTGAGGATTGAGTTGGTATAGGTGCAAGGTAGATATTGGTAGGGAATCTACTCCCTCGGTTCGTCTAAATGAAGGCTGTCGAATTTCAATGGTTCAGGCGAACCGTGGGAGTAAATCTGTTCACGGTCGAATCTGTATTTCACAGTAATCGGTTGGATAGAACTTCCCGCCCAGCTCAAATGGAAGTTCTTCGATGAACTGAGCTCCGACTCGCCGATAGAACTCTTTGGCTGATTCGTTTTTAGAGAAAACGCCGAAGACGAGGCGAGTAAACCCGCGTTGCTTGCCTTCTTCTTTCGCGTTGTTGATCAGCGCCTTTCCAATTCCCATCCCTTGGAACTCGGGAAGGACATGAAGGGAATGCAGGAACCAGTCACCGGGAAATGGCTCGCCTTCGGACAAGATTTCGTTTGAGACGGCATAGCCGGCGACTTGACCATCAATTGTTGCTACGATCCGGTAAGCATTATCCGTTTCTATTCGCTCACGTTGTTTTGCCGCTGCCCCGTCAACCTGAAAATTATCAAGGAAGCCTTGGTCAATGATGCCATTGTATGTTTCATGCCAAGTGGTTACTTGAACAATCGCTAATCCAACAGCGTCGTCAATCGTTGCGTGTCGAAGCAGTACGCTCATCCAGAAGTTAGTTTACATGGACAGTCATCGGTTTTGAATCGAGCTAGTCTTCATGAAACAATCGATCAAGAAAGGCCTTCGGATTCTTCATAAAGGCCCAATAGGTCCTGAAGAGTTCAGTTTCCTCGTACTCGACTTGCTCGATTCCATCTCCGCTCAATTGGTAAATCTTTGCACCCGGAATCGACAGAAGGATGGGAGAGTGAGTTGCCATGAAGATCTGGCAGCTTTGTCGAAAGGCGAGGTCATGGAGGAGTTTTACGGTGGCAAGCTGTCGATTGGGGCTAAGGGCGGCCTCAGGCTCATCGAGGATATAGAGGCCGTTCTTGCGGAATTGAGTCAACTGTTCAAAGAAACTCTCGCCGTGCGACATCTGGTGCATGCGACTCTTGCCATAGGCTTCTTTGAAGCGAAGGGGATCCACTCCTAGAAAGTCACCAGTAATAGGGTCGTAATTTTCCTTGCGATACGAAGCTGCGACATCGTCGTGATATGCCCGCTCGGTAAAGACGTTGTACATGGTTTCGGCCCGCAAGAAAAACGAAGATCCCTCTCTGAGAGCGTTTCGATTTGGTGCAAGATGATCCCAGAGAATCGAGTGTGTTTGGACAGTTTTGAAATCGTAGTTTTTCGATCCGCCCTCAGCATTGATGCCAAGCATCGCCGCCAGTCCCTCGATGATGGTTGACTTTCCACTCCCGTTTTCACCAATAAAGATCGTGATGGGCTGGTTAAGGCTTACCTCCGTTAGGCTCGCCACTGCCGGGATATTGAAGGGGTATTGAGTCCAATCAATGCTTTCGTCATCAATATAGCGCACCGAGTTGATGAACGCATTTCCTTCGTGTGACTCGGTGCTGAAATTTCTCATTTACTGCTTGGGTGGGTTAGTTTCCTTCCAAGTATAGTTCGACGAGGAATCGATAGTAACAACGTCCTGCCTGAACTTAGTTCCGGGGCTTATTTGTCCAGACTCGGTTCGAGCGAGGTTAAGCGTGTGAGTATGTTTCTTGAATCGCTCTTCTAATCCCGAGAGACCCTTAAGGGTTGGCGAGAGTCGGTCGAGAGCTTCTTGTGACTTCCTGAGAAGTTCGGCCTGACTGGCATTGATCGCTTCCAGTTTGGCGATGCGCTTATGGTCGGTGTCCGATTGCTTTTTGAGTTCGTCAAACTCGGCGGTCAGCTCTGATAGAGTTGGCATCTTGTATCGAACTCCGGATTTCGGGCGGAATTCCTGATCCTGAATCAGAAGGTTAGATGGTCGAGAACCGAGCTGAGCACCGGCGATGGCGAACAAGGCAATTGCCCCACAAAA
>JAYUOQ010000071.1:0-5075 GCA_043760685.1 Armatimonadota bacterium
ATACTGGGCAAGCCAAGGATGCGCAATTTTGCAGTCCTATGATGTCGAGGTCGGTGCTGGAACGATGCATCCTGCGACAACTCTCCGAGTCTTGGGGCCAGAGGATTGGAACGTCGCCTACATCCAACCATCGCGACGACCCGCAGACGGACGATATACGCTCAACCCCCAAAGAAGCCAAAGATACTATCAATATCAGGTGATCATGAAACCATCACCATCCAACATCGTTGACCTCTATTTAGGTTCGCTCGATGCGATCGGAATTGATACCACGAAGAACGATATTCGCTTCGTCGAAGATGACTGGGAAAGCCAAGCCGCCGGAGCTAGTGGTGTTGGATGGGAAGTTTGGATCAATGGCGCCGAGGTAACCCAGTTCACATTCTTCCAACAAATGGGAGGAATTGAGTGCAATCCGGTCTGCGCCGAGATCACGTACGGTCCGGAAAGACTTTGCCTCATGCTCAACAATCAGCAGTCCTTCTGGAAGGACCTCCAGTGGAGCGACGATCTCAAATATTTCGATGTTGACTACCAACTCGAAATGCAAGACAACGTCTATAACTTTGAAATCGCTTCAACTGACATGTTGCTGAAAATGTTCGACATGTACGAAGAAGAGTCAAAGCGAGTTATAGAGACAGAGGTCTTCTGGGATTCAAAACAGGGAATCCTTACGTCAGCTAATCCAGGAGGCGAAAAAGCTTTGCCGCCAAGAGGCTCTGGGCCCGCCGCCCTCGTTTATCCAGCGCTCGATCTCGCTCTCAAGTGTTCCCATGTCTTTAATCTTCTTGACGCCCGCGGAGCCGTAAGCGTCACTGAGCGAGCAAAATACATTAATCGGATTCGTGCTCGAGTACGCGCCTGCTGCCTCAAGCATGTGGAACAGTTTAAAGAACCTGCCAAGGTTTAATTACATCATATTTGCAAATCCAAGATTTCCAGGCAGTTTGGAAAACTTTTAACCGTTGGGGTACCCAGCAACAAAGCTCCTCCACTGAGGGGAGGTGGCGCATCAGTCATTCCAAGATTTACGAATACATAGGATCGATGCGACGGAGGGGGAAGTAAAGGGTTTGGCCAGCTAAGGCTAGCTTCTCCAATCGAACCATACTCCCAACGTCTCGGACCGCCGATCAGTGGTTAGCTGGTATGCCAATTCCGCTTCCCGTGGGTTAAACCGATGTGTGTTGAGGCCATCAACCGAAAACCGACCCGACTGAACAAGATCAAAAAACCGTTGGTGAATCTTGATTTCATGCCAATCAGGAGTTTCATGGCTGATATGGCATCCATGAACACGAACTCCACGAGTCAAAACGTCGTGTGTCAAGTGCTGGTTCGCTGGAGTACCAGTATCACCGAGTAAAACCACAACCCCGAAATTTCGAGAGATTGAAAGTGCTTTCTCAAAAACCGAAGCAATTCCAGTGCAATCAATGACGACTCGCGGTTTGCCACCGAATACCATTTCAATATGGGGTCCAAAATCGACAACTGAACCCAAAAATGGGTGGCAGGACCCCGCCAAACTTGCCATATCAAGTCGCATTTGCACGGTATCACAAATCGTGACCTTGCACCCTGCCGCCAATAGCCATCTTAATGCCATCTGACCAACCGGCCCGGCACCAATAACCGCAACTTCATCCTCAAGGCGTATATCTCCTGCCTGAAGGATCATCGACCCAATCATTGCCAGCGCGCACCATTGAGCTTGCTCATCCGAGACTTCCAATGGAATCTTGCTTACTCGATCCGTCTTGACATAGTGTTCAGATGCGTGAACCACTCTGGTGAAAACCCGATCTCCAACTTGAAATCCTTGAACCTGACTTCCAATCGCCACAACATCCGCAACCACGCAGTAGCCCGTCTTGAAAGGATATTGAACCCACCGGTCAAAGTGCGTTCCAGGGTCAAAAAGTCGGTTGAGGCAAATACCTTCGGTTCCCGTACTGATGAGTGAAGTTCTTGTTTGAAGGTGAATGTGATTAAGGGGCAATTCGCCCAGTTCGAATTCATGGACCTCAATAAGACCTTTGCCCTGGAACACAATCCCAAACCCCATTTTTGCAGTCTATCTAAAAATGGTAGTTTCAGAGAACTATAATGAGTTGCTCATGGATTTAAAATCGATCATTGCAAGCAGCTACCTCGCGAAGGGATTTACGGACGAATTCGTCACGAAAATTGCCGGCATCTCTACGATCAAAGAATTTGCCGACGGTTCGTTTATTGTCAAAGAAGATGATCCTTCTGCGGATCTCATGATTCTCGCCGAAGGTAAAGCCGAAATCCTAACCGTAACTGGCGATCCTATCGCTTATATTAAGCCGAATATGCCGTTTGGCGAAGTTTCATTTCTGGATCGTCGACGAAGATCATCTACCGTTGTAGCCCAAGGTAATTGCAAAGTGCTGATCATGGCGGAGGAACCGCTCAGGGACTTGTTTAGAGCCGAATCGGACATGGCCGTACGTGCTTTGGTTAACCTAAGTTCACTGTTGTGTGATCGGCTACGCAAAGCCAATCAGCAAATTGCCGCCTTAAATGCCATAGAAGAGTCCAGCTAGGCAACTCGCTTTGCTTTTTTAACCTGATACATTGCTGCGTCCGCGTCTGCAAACGCAGATTCGGGCGAATGGGTTTGCGATAGCTGAACCGTACCGAAACTGGCATGAAGGTCAACTTTTGAATCATTGTATTGAAAAGCAGACTTGCCCAAAATGGTATTGACCCGCTCAAGTTTGGCATCCAACTGCAATTGGGTGCCCCTGTAGAGAACGGCAAATTCGTCACCGCCAAACCGAACAACAGAAGATCCAGCTTGAGCAAATGTTTCTGAAAGTTGTTTAGCAATCTCGATCAGGGCTGCGTCGCCGCAAAGGTGACCAAAGTTATCATTGATTGCCTTGAAGCGATCGATATCAACGATAGCCAGGCAAAATACTTCTCCTTGGGCGACTTTGGAAATTGCAAACGAAAGCTGAAGGTCGAAGGCATGTCGATTACCAAGCTTTGTAAGAGGATCAGTCTTAACCGCCTTTTCCGCAACTTTCAACTTCGTCCGAAGCTCCTCGACATGGTTTGAAGCGATTTTCCGAATCAACTTTGCATCATCTCGGTGTCGAGAGACCGCCGTATTGAGGCTCGCAATTTCTTTTTTGAGCCCAGTTACCACTTCATCGTAATTCTTAGCCTTCTGTAAGTTCAAGAGCCTGGCTGAACAATCCTCAGTTTCTGAACCAAGTTTTTCGCTTGATGCAATGGCGCCTTCCAAGGACTGTAAGATTTCTCGCAAGCCTTCATAAACTTGCCCGATACTGTCTTCGATGGCTCTCCTCTGATCCCGACCAAATTTCAAGACTGTCGCGTCAAGATCACTCGCAATTTCTTCAATGTGATAGGGAACTAAGTCGGGTCCACATGCCTCTGCTGAAAGCAACTCAATCTTCTCGAGAAAGGCTAACGATGTCGGATCATTAGGAACAATGACAAGCTTCTCAAACCCTTTTGTTGCAGCGACTCCAAAACGGACTGCCGAAGGGCTATTAGGTGCGACTTTCGCCCATTCTGAAGCTTTTTTCCAAAACATCTGAATGGATAGATGCCACAAAACCCGTAATTCTGCCCAAGAAAATTTACCGGGGAGGAAACATTTCTTATACGAACTTCGTCCTGAATTGCATCTAGGACTAGCTTAATCGCGAGTTCTGCAATATAATGGCAAAGCTAGTGCGATTGCGTGCGTCTTTTTGGCGTCGCTCAAACTAGCTTTTGGATGCATGTTAGAGGTGTCTTTTTAGTGTCTATGTCTAAATCAATCTGCAGTCGTATTTGGCTCGGTGCCCTGGCTATTGGAGTTGCTTCGTTCGCAAGTGCGCAAACGAAGACCCCTGATGCCGGTCAATCAATGTTAAAAGCCCGACCATCTACATTTGAACAAAATGTTGGTCAATGGAATTCCAAAGCCCTTTTTGCCGGACATTCGGCAGGAATGGACTTTTGGGTTTCAAAAGAAGGCTTCGTTTTCCAATATCAGCGAACCGCCGCAGATAAAGGAAACCAGAAATTCGCCGGTCATACGGTTGGAATGTTGTTTGACGGTGCTAAGCCGTTCACGGCAGTCGGAACCGATGAAGCTGGTGTGAAGCAATACATGGGCAAAAACGGAAATCCCGTTGCCCGGAAGTATCGTCAAGTCAAACTTAAGGGCGTCTATGACAACATTGATGCGGTTGCTTACTTTGACGGAAAGGCTCCTCGTTACGATTTCATTGTTCGGCCCGGTGCCGATGCAAGTGATATCAAATTTGCATTCAAAGGTGCAGCTGCCAAAGTAGTTTCGAGCACGAAACTGCAAGTTGAAACGGTCTTAGGCGATCGATTTCAAGAAGGCCTATATGCGTACCAAACAATTGATGGCAAAAAAGTCTCAGTCCCAGTTAGCTTCAAGCAGATTGATGCTACTCACATTGGGTTCAACCTTGGAACTTATGATAAGAGCAAAGATCTTGTTATCGACCCTCTAGTTTATGGCACTTACTACGGCGGCGATCAAGGATTTGATGAAGTCCGTGGCGTGGCCGCAGACGCAACTGGAAATGTATATTTAACTGGATACACAAGGTCATCCATTTATCC
Source organism: Armatimonadota bacterium (assembly GCA_043760685.1). GTDB lineage: Bacteria > Armatimonadota > Fimbriimonadia > Fimbriimonadales > Fimbriimonadaceae > Fimbriimonas. The sequence continues at coordinate 4,651 of JAYUOQ010000071.1, forward strand.
CGTCCTGTACGGACCATTCGGATTCAATATCCAGGGAGGCCGAGATGCATTCGTATCACGACTAACCGGCGACGTTTATGTCCATGACTATTCAGCGCTGATTCCAGGAACAGGCAACGAGCAAGGCAACTTTGTTAAGCTCGACCCTCTTGGCAACATTTGGGTAGTTGGTTCGACATCCTCTACAACCATCGCCGGGAACTCGGCTGCTGGCAACATGTGGATGATGCGATTCAAGCTTGATCCAACGACGGTTCTAACTCCATTGTTGCTTGGTAACCCAGTTTTCTTCCGATTCGGTGGTCCAACTGGCTCTCCAAACGTTTCCGCAATCACATCATTCTCGATGAGACCTGATTCGAGTATTGCTCCTGGAGCAACTGTTCGAATGATGATGACCGGTTTGTGTAACACAACAAACGGTG
>JAYUOQ010000072.1:0-2041 GCA_043760685.1 Armatimonadota bacterium
GACAGAGTCCGCAAATTATTGCGACAAGTGCAGTAGCAACTCCTAGGTAGGCAAAAAAGGGCTTCACTAGTTTATGCCCTTAACATTCCTCAGCAAATAAGCACCCAGGGCAAAGCAAACCGAACACAGGGCAAAAATGTATCCATATCCAGGTTTTAGATAGTGAACTATATCTGCCTCACCTGGAATAGGATTGGTTAATTTGGTAAAACCGGGCATCGCGATGAGGAAACCGGCAATCGGCGCCGCAATCGATTGTGGAAGGGTCATTGCTATATGCCAAATTGCCATGTCTTTGCCTGCTTCTGATTTGTGTGGCAACACGTCGGTCCCCAGTGCATAATCAACACTGATATAGGCGCCATATCCAATTCCAAACAGGGCGCCGACCAGCAGGGCTTGGCCGAAATTGCTACATAGAATAAATGCGGGAGCAACAATTGCGATAAGGGTATTGGCAACATAGACCACTTTCTTTCGACCTATTCGATCTGAAAGCACACCACCAAAGACTCCCGTAAGACTCGAAACAATCAGAATGAGTCCTAATAGCATTGGAGCAGTACTGTCGACTTTGTCTTGTGCAATCCCGACCACATCGACGAGGTAGTAATTGACAAACGGCATAATTGCGTAAAAACCCATCATTACTAAGAATCGCGTGAACCAAACCCATGCGAAGTTGGGATGCTCCTTGGGATTGATCCAAAGAGATCGAACATAAGAGCCAAAGTCAAACGGCTCTGCATGGGTAAGTTGTGTTTCTTTGATTCCACGGTATGAAAGGACCCCAACTACAAGCAGGACGAATCCAATTAAACCGTAACGCATGGCAACTGCGCTGGACGGAATAGCCATTCCGATGCCAATGGCACCAAAGAGAGTTCCGAGTTGAGACATCAGCGCCATGAATCCCGAAGCCTTTCCATGTTCCTTCTTTGGAACAACATCCGGAATGACACCCATATAAGCTCCAGAGGCTATGTTGTTGCCGATTTGCACCAAAGCGTAGCTACAAAAATAGGCTGGAAGAGACTTAAGACTGATGACAGAAAATGCCATGGAGGCCAAGCCTATCATGTTGACAAGTACACCAACCGCCATGAAAGGTTTGCGCCTTCCTTCGGGTCTCAGGCAGCGATCAGACATTGCCCCAGCAATGAGGGGAACAATTAATGCCGGGATTGCACCAAATCCAGTTACCAATCCAAGCATCTGGGCCTTATTTTGTCCCGCTAAGATTTTCATGTCTCCTGGCAAGAGGATGAGTAATAGCGCGCCCCAGTGGAAATTGGAACCAAACCAAAATGCCGAGATAACGATGTGCTCCCACATTGTAAGCGGGCGATTACCGTACGGGGACGCGAGTTCGTCCTGTTCTATCTTAGAATTGTTGGATTCCATGTTTGACGCTAGCCAAAAGCTAGTTTGTCCTATTTATCCCGAAGCGCGTATTCGTAATCGTTGATATCGTCCACGTCATAAGCAAATTCTGCTGGACCATTCTTAATTAATGCGATTCTACAACTAAGAATTGTCTCTGCCTTGCGGGCGACGTCAGCCGAACTGATTGACTTGGTGAGGTATTTCCAGACAAACCCTCCACCAAACAGTTTCGCCATTGCTAACTTGTTTTTACGGTTTGCTACGGCTTTTTCTACTTCGGGAAGAACTCGAAGGAACACATCGGGTTTGATCAGATAGATACAGCCCAAGGTCCACTGGTCATCCTTTAACTTAAAGAACGTTCCCGCCGCACTTGGAAAGCGATCCAAGTATTGGTCCTTTGAGATCAACGGAACACAGATATCTGCGTCTTCAGGACAAGCGTCAAGAAATGCCTGAATGTGCTTGCCTTCGATATATGGTAAGTCGGTGGTAACAATTACAACCCGAGACGTGCAATCACCCATGCTCTTGAGTTCACGGATTGCCATCGCAACATTTTTGGTGAGGTCGCCGGTATCGTTCAGCTTGTTTGGAATTCGAATGCCGAAGGCATCCTGAACATCTTTGGGGGCAACCAAAATGATGCGGCCGA
>JAYUOQ010000073.1:0-2039 GCA_043760685.1 Armatimonadota bacterium
GGGAGAGGAACGAAGTTCCCAGGAGAGAGCGACGAAGTCGCCGAGGATGGGGGTTCTTTTTCGTCGATGATTCGAATCTCAACAACTGCTAGAAGTGACCTAAATCCTTAATCTGAAACAGAATCCATGACCAAAAGTATCCCAAGCACAGCCCTGAAAGGGCGTCAATATGTCAGCCCAGGTCGGAGCTTCGCGTTGCGAAGCGAAGGCCTGGGTGTTTCAGTTCTTGACAAAGTCCACGGTCGCTCATACCAAACTAAGATCTACACTTGCTCTGAGAGCGACCCTTCTTGAAAAGCCGAAGAAGTACAGTCTTGCCAACTTCTGGCCATCGCCATCGTACTTCTTGGAGCTACATTTTTTCCTTTCCAGAATTTAGATTCAATTCCTTACACCTATTGCTATATATTCACTCCCGCTCCTGACTCCCCCCTCCAAACTCCTAACTCCTAACTCCCTAGGGTCAATAAAATGCCAAAATAGACTAAGTGGTTTCCCAAGCTGATTCATCTCGCATCCTTAACGCCGTCAATGCATCCTCGTTGACTGGCTCAGCTCTACGCAAATTCGCGATGGAACAACTCGACACCCTCGAAACCTACAACTGGTCCGGCATCTATCGCCTCGAAGGCGAAACCCTCGTCCTCGACGAATACGTTGGAGCCGCAACCGACCACACCCGAATCGCAGTTGGAGTAGGCGTATGCGGAACCGCAGTCGCGCAAAAGCAGAACCAAGTCATCGCTGACGTGCGAGAACTCAACAACTACCTCGCTTGCTCTCTCGAAACCCGAGCCGAGCTGGTCGTACTCATCTTCAGCCCAGACCACGAAATCTTAGGCCAAATCGACATCGACGGACACACCGTCGGTGCTTTCGACGCTTCCGACGAAGCAATGCTCGAAGCGATGGCGAAGACCATTGCCGCGAGGTGGTTATGAAGGCAATGTTCCTAATATGTTGCTACTCCCCCGGTTCGCAGGCTCACCGCCCCCTCTTACAAAAAGGGGGAAGGAATGACTAGATTTGACGTCATCGTCGTTGGTGCTGGTCACGCCGGAATCGAAGCCGCCCTAGCCAGTGCAAGAATGGGACTTGCAACCGCCTGCATCACTATGCGACTCGATCGCATCGGTCATCTCCCCTGCAACTGCAGCATTGGCGGCCCCGCAAAAGGGCACATGGCAAGGGAAGTGGACGCCCTCGGAGGACAAATGGCGGTCACGACTGACTACGCCATGACGCATATCCGTCGGGTCGGAACCGGGCGCGGACCCGCCGTCCAAACCCTTCGTGCTCATGTCTGCAAAGACCTCTATCCCGTCCTCATGCAAAAGACTTTGGGTGAGCAAGAAAACCTAACCCTCATCCAAGCCAGCGTTGAGCGAGTCTTGAGTAACTCTTACGGTGTGACCGGAGTCGAACTTTCGGATGGAACCGAAGTCCTCGCTCGCTCGGTTGTCTTAACCACTGGCACATTCCTCAATGGTCTTTGTCACGAAGGCAAGAAGCAAACGGTAGCTGCCCGTCACGGAGACGAATCATCCGTTGGGCTTTCAGCATCGCTCGCTGGGTTCGGAATCCGCCTCCGTCGATTTAAGACCGGAACAACGCCACGAATTGCACTGCGATCCATCGACTTCACCAAGACGCTTGAAATGGAAAGCGAACTTGAAGCCGGACCGATGTCTTTCCTCCACGACAATTTCCGGCCGCTCCATGACCTTCTTCCTTGTTGGCAAACCCACACCAACCAGCGAACTCACGATGTCATCAACGCTCACCTGGACGAGTCAGCAATGTACTCGGGTCAAATCCAAGGTGTCGGTCCGCGCTACTGTCCGAGCATCGAAGACAAAATCGTGAAGTTTTCGGAAAAGGACTCTCATCCAATTTTCCTTGAACAAGAAACTTGGACCGGACAAGAAGTTTACGTTCAAGGGGTTTCGACGTCGCTCCCTGCATGGGTCCAACTAGAACTCCTCAAGACCGTTGTCGGATTGGAGAACGTGGAATTGCTGAGACCCGGCTACGCGGTC
>JAYUOQ010000074.1:0-2035 GCA_043760685.1 Armatimonadota bacterium
CTACCGTGCACGTTCGTCTTGTTCCGCAATGAGTTTGATCTCGAAACCATTCCAAAATCGGCCCGGGGCTGGATCGCTGCCGACAGTCGTTATGTGCTCTATGTCAATGGAACTCGGGTTCAATTCGGACCAGCTCCTCACGACCCGCGCCACGCCGAAGCCGATCCGGTCGATATCCGGGACTACCTAATAGTTGGAAAAAACGTCATCGGTGTGCACGTCCTTTTCTATGGTCAAGGCGACGGAACCTGGCCGACCGGCAAACCTGGGCTCTTGTTTCGGGTGAACCTCGGAAGGGAAGTCATCGCCACCGACAAGACTTGGAAATGCTCGGTCGATAGGGGGCATAAACCAGGCGGGGCAAAGCGATGGTATCTTCGTGCACTTCAAGAGGACTTTAACACCGCAAACTTCACCCACCGTTGGAATGAACACAACTTTGAAATTGATCGATACTGGTACGACGCGATGGAGTTGGAGGTGTCAAGCATCGCAACCCCATTTGTGGGGAAGTACCTGTCCTACAACGAAGATATCCAGGTCGAAAACCCGAAAAACTCATCCCTAACTCCTCGATCAATTCCGATGATGCATGAGGCATGGGTTGAGGCTAGTCTTATCGCTCGGCACCAAGTGAGTTGGAAAGGGAACCCAAATGACTGGTTCGACTTTCGAGTTCCTGACTTAATGGAGTACATCAGAATTGGTCCCGAAGCTCCGCTTATTGGTGGAAGTTACTTGCTCACCTATGAGCTTCCATTTGAAATGGTTGGTTGGCCAACAATTTACGTACACGGTGCAGAGAAGGGCATTATTGAGTTGATTTGTCAAGAAAGCATCGCACCCGGACAACCTTTCCTGGACAACCATTTTTATTCTTGGAGTCGATTCCAATTGAACGCTAAGCAGTTTACGTATGAGTGTTTCGACTACGAATGTTGCAAGTTCATTCAGCTTCATATCGATCTGCCACGAGGATTCCAGATTAAGGCTCCGACTGTGAGTTTTCGACGTCGTACCTTGGTTCATGAGCACCAGCAACATGTGACAACCAACTTCAATGGCCTCAATAGACTTTTGCTTGCCAGTACAATCACGCTTCAAAACTCAGCTCAAGACATCGTTGTTGACGGAATGGCAAGGGAGCGCCAACAATACGCTGGAGACGGTGCCCACCAACTTCACGCGGTTCGCCAAGCTCATGGCGAGTTCTCGATTTCGAAAAGATTTCTAACCCAATTTGGCCACGGGCAAATGCTCAATGGAGTCTGGCTCGACTCTTGGCCCGGCTATGACCGCCTTGCGAGAATCGGACAACGACAAATTGGTGCAACCGGCTGGGGATCCCTCGTTGACCATTCCATCGGTTTCGTCATTGAGCACGTCAACCATTGGCTCCAGACAGGCGACAGAACCCCCTACGAGCAAAACCGAGATCGGATCCAAAAGTTCATTGACTACTTGGCAAGCATAACCGGACTGGATGGTCTCCTCAAGGTCGAAGATATCGGCGCTGAGACCGTTTGGATCGATCATGACGCCTACCAAGCCCAAGCTCACAAAAAGCTCGCCTTCAACCTCTATGCCCTCCAAATGATTGTGATGCTGGATTGGATCGAGGGTCGAACGACCGATTTGTCCTTCCCAATCCAAGCCCTTCGGCAGCAGTTTTGGCACGATAAGGTCGGCGCATTCATTAACAATCGAGATGAAGTCGCCACCCGGCAGGCTCGATACTGCGACAGGTCCATTTCGCACCTGCTTTGGCTCCACGGTCATGGTTACCAAGTCGCACCCGACCTAGAAAAAACCATCGACCTCAGCACTAAACAGCCCAAATCGATGGGCATCGGATATCCCGCCAACTCTGTCTGGCGGCATTGGGCGTGGGCAAGAATCGGAAGACCAGACTTGATACTCAAAGAATTTCATGACCGATGGGAGAACATGTATTCGGTGAACCATAACTCAACAATCCAAGAGATGTGGCACGTCAAACCGGGAACAACTTCCATGATGAGCCATTGTGCCGTGG